>NZ_JBFUCB010000079.1:0-15692 GCF_056405435.1 Rhizobacter sp. P1_G5
GCACCGCTCAGCGCCACCATCACGCCGCTCGGGTCCAGCAGGTGGCGCGCCACGGTGTCGACCTCCCACTCGCCGAACGCCAGCCGGTGCGAGGCGGCCTCGGCGACCCGCATGTTGGGCGGCAGCATGCGGGTGCGGCGCAGCACGGCACGCATGCGCGCCAGCAGCTCGCGCGCGGCGAACGGCTTGGCGAGGTAGTCGTCGGCGCCCATCTCGAGCCCGAGGATGCGGTCGGCCTCTTCGTTGCGCGCGGTCAGCATCAGGATCGGCGTCGCCTTGTACTTGCCGGCGCGCAGGTCGCGGCACAGCGTCAGCCCGTCCTCGCCGGGCAGCATCAGGTCGAGCACGATCAGGTCGAACGGACCGGACTCCTCGAGCGCCGCGCGCATGTGCCGGCCGGTCGGCACGGCCACCACGCGCAGCCCGTTCTTGACGAGGTAGGTGGTCAGCAGGTCGCGGATCTCCCGATCGTCGTCGACGATCAGCACATGGTCGCTGGGCTTGGCTTGCATGGCCGTGACTGTAGTGCGCCGGGCGCCCGGATGCAGCGCCTTTGTATTGCAGTGTGTCCGGGCCGCGCGGCATCTACACGGCCATGCAAATCCGGGGGGCGCACGACACACCCCGGATACAGCGGGCCGTTGCAATACAGGCTCGCTTCAACCCAACCCTCCTGAAGGATTCGCCATGCTGCAGAAGATCGACAACGTTCTCTACACCGCCGCCACCCACACCACCGGAGGCCGCGACGGCGCGGGCCGCTCCAGCGACGGCGCGCTCGACGTGCAGCTGAGCCCGCCCGGCTCCGGCAAGCCCGGCACCAACCCGGAGCAGCTGTTCGGCGTCGGCTACTCGGCCTGCTTCATGGGCGCGATGCAGATCGCCGCGCGCCAGCTGAACCTCAAGTTCCCGGCCGACACCGCCATCGACGCCCGCGTGTCGCTCGGCAAGACCGCCGGCGATGCGAGCTACGCGCTGGCTGTCACACTGTCGATCACGCTGCCCGGCCTCGACGCCGACCAGAAGCGCCGGCTGGTCGACACCGCGCACCAGACCTGCCCGTACTCGCATGCGACGCGCGGCAACATCGAGGTCGACTTCCTGATCGCCTGACCACCTTCGCCGCATGATGCCCCTCTCGATCCCGATGCCACGCTCGCTGTTCGCCCGCGTCACGCTGATCATCGTGCTCGGCCTCGCGATCGCGCAGGGGCTGACCTTCGTGCTGATCCGCTACGAGCGCGGCATGGCGCTGCGCGAGCTGATGATGCTGGGCATCGAGCGCGACATCGCGAGCTCGATCGCGATCATCGACCGCCTGCCCGCCGCCGAGCGCGACGGCTGGCTCGCGCGGCTGGAGCGCCGCAACTACCGCTTCTCGCTCGGCGGCACGGCCGACGGGCCGGCCCCGGCGGCGCCGATGCTGCGGCAGTTCGCGACCGCCATCGTCGACGCGATGAAGCCGTTCGAGACGGTGCGCGTGGCCGAGGTGCAGCAGCCGGTCGGCGGCCTGCAGATCCAGGTGCGGCTGTCGGACGCGAGCATGGTGATCGTGCATGCGCGCCGCGTCGACATGCCGGTGTCGGGCTGGGTCAGCTGGGTGCTGGCCGCTCAGCTCGCGGTGCTGGCGCTGTGCGCCTGGATCGCGGTGCGGCTGCTGACGCGGCCGCTCGCGGCGCTGGCGGCCGCGGCCGACCAGCTCGGCCCCGACCTGAAGGGCCACACGCTGCCCGAGCAGGGGCCGAGCGAGGTCGCGCACGCGGCGCGCGCCTTCAACGCGATGCAGCAGCGCATCGCCGGCTATGCGGCCGAGCGGGTCGAGATCCTGGCCGCCATCTCGCACGACCTGCAGACGCCGATCACGCGCATGCGGCTGCGCACCGACCTGATGGACGACGGCCCCGACCGCGACAAGATGCGCCAGGACCTGGACGCGATGAACCTGCTGGTGCGCGAGGGCGTCACCTACGCGCGCACGCTGCACGGCGCGACCGAGCCGCCGTGCCGCATCGATGCCGACGCGCTGTTCGAGAGCCTGGTCGCCGACTACGAGGACGCCGGCGAACGCGTGCAGCTGGAAGGCCGCGCCGGCACGCCGATCGTCTCGCGCCCGAACGCGCTGCGCCGCATCCTGATGAACCTGATCGACAACGCGCTGTCGTTCGGCAGCGAGGTCGGCCTGCAGGTGCGCGCCGCCCCCGGCCGGCTGACGCTCGCGGTGATCGACAACGGGCCGGGCATTCCGGACGACCAGCTGGAGGCGGTGCTGAAGCCGTTCTACCGGCTCGAAGGCTCACGCAACCGCAGCACCGGCGGCACCGGGCTGGGTCTCGCGATCGCGCACCAGCTGGCGATCGCGATGGGCGCGCAGCTCAGCCTGCACAACCGCAGCACCGGCGGGCTCGAGGCCCGGCTGGTGCTGCCGCTGGACTGATCCACGGGAACGATCGCCATGCTCCTCACCCTCGTCATCGCCTGGCTCGGCGGCGTGCTGACCATCCTGAGCCCCTGCATCCTGCCGGTGCTGCCCTTCGTCTTCGCGCGGGCCGACCGGCCGTTCCGCTCGCACGGCCTGCCGATGCTGGTGGGCATGGCGGCGAGCTTCGCGGCGATCGCGTCGCTGGCGGCGGTGGGCGGCGGCTGGGTCGTGACGCTGAACGAGGCCGGGCGCTGGGCGGCGATCGCGCTGCTGGCGGTGTTCGGGCTCACGCTGCTGTGGCCGGGGCTGGCGGATCGGCTGAGCCGGCCGCTGGTGGCGCTCGGCGTGCGCTGGTCGGAGGGGTCTTCCGGTGAAGGCCGGGGATCGGCACTGTCACCGGTGCTGCTGGGCATCGGCACGGGCTTGCTGTGGGCACCGTGCGCCGGGCCGATCCTCGGGCTGATCCTCACCGGTGCGGCGCTGAACGGCGCGAGCATCGGCACCTCGCTGCTGCTGCTCGCCTATGCCGCCGGTGCGTGCACCTCGCTGGCGGCGGCGCTGCTGTCGGGTGGGCGCCTGTCGGCACTGATGAAGCGCTCGCTGCATGCCGGCGAATGGCTGCGGCGCGCGGCCGGTGTCGCGGTGCTGGCGGGCGTCGGCGCGATCGCGACCGGGCTCGACACCGGGGTGCTCAGCCGGCTGACGCCGGTGGGGACGACAGGGTGGGAGCAGGCGCTGGTGGACAAGGTGCAGCGGGCGGTGCGCTGACCTCAATCGGCGAAGTCGTACGGCCCTCCCCGCTCCAGCGCGCGCCGGTACGCCGGCCGTGCGTGAATGCGCTTCAGCCACGCCATCAGCTTCGGCCGGCTCGCATCCAGCCCCGCGCGCTGCGCCGCGGCCTCGACCGGAAAGCTCATCTGGATGTCGGCCGCGCTGAAGTCGCCGCCCGCGAACCACTCGCTCCTGCCGAGCTCGGCCTCCATGAAGTCGAGCTGCCGCTTCAGGTTCGGCTCGACCATCAGCGCCAGCACCTTGGCCGAGATGCCCTTCGCGATCGGCTTCACGAAGAACGGCATCGGCGATTTCGGGATGCGATCGAAGATCAGCTTCAGCAGCAGCGGCGGCATCGCCGAGCCTTCGGCGAAATGCAGCCAGTAGGTGAATCGCAAGGCCTCGGGCGTGCCCGCCGCGGGGGCGAGCCGGCCCTGGGTGCCGGGGCTGAAGCGCGACAGCAGGTACTCGATGATCGCGCCCGATTCAGCCACCGTGGTGCCGTCGTCGGTGATCACCGGCGACTTGCCCAGCGGATGCACCTGCAGCAACTCGGGCGGTGCCAGCATCGTCTTCGGGTTGCGCTGGTACTTCTTGATCTCGTACGGCACGCCGAGCTCCTCGAGCAACCAGAGCACGCGCTGCGAGCGCGAGTTGTTCAAGTGGTGGACAACGATCATGCGGTCTCCTGGAGGGCGGCCTGTCGAGCGGCCTGCGTGGCGCGCATTGTCACCGTGCGCGGCATCCGACAAGCGCCGCCGACACACGCGGCGCCTCGTCCGACAGCGATCTCAGGCACGCCCCACATCGGGTCGCCGCATCCACCGACACGGTGCGCGATGCACGAAACCTAGAGTCGCATCGTCCCTCGACTCCACTGAAAGGCAGTCCATCATGCACAAGGCTCTCAAATTCCTCACGGCCTTCGCGCCGATCCTCCTGGTCGCTGCCTGTGGTGGCGGTGACGACAGCATCGACGACCGGCTGGACATCGCCGACCCGAAGGTGCGCTTCATCCACGCGATCCCGGCCGGCCCGAACGTCGCGCTGTACCGCAACACCGAGATCTCGGGCGGCATCAGCGACGTCGGCTACCTGTACGCGTCGAAGTACTACGTCGTCGACACCGCACCGGCCGACTACACCGTGAAAACCACCACCGGCGGCGCCACCGTGGGCACGATCAACTTCAACCCGACGCGCGGCAACAAGTTCACGCTGATCGCGGTGCCGGGCGAAGCCACGACGACCAACCTGCTGCTGATCAACGATCCGTACGACAAGCAGCTGACCGCCACCAACGGCCGCGTGCGCGTCGTCAACGGCTCGTTCAATGCGCAGAACGTCGACGTCTACCTGACGGCCGCCAATGTCGACATCGCCACGGTGGGGCCGAACTTCGCCGCCGCGGCGTACAAGAGCGCGGTGCCGGCCTCGAGCTCGAACTCGACCGACTTCACCGCCGGCAACTACGTGATGCGCGTGACGACCGCCGGCACGAAGGCCGTGATCTTCACCGCGCCGATCGAGGTGCAGACCAACGCCGACCTGCTGCTGATGACGGTGCCGCAGAGCCTCGCCGTCAACGACGTGAAGGTGCTGGAGGTGATCGCCGACAACGGCCAGCCGAGCACCGAGATCATCAACCAGCCTTGAGGCTGCCGCGATGATGCGACGCCGCCAGCAGCAGCTGGCGGCGTTGCGCATGGGCCTCCAGGAAGCCGAGCACCCGGTCCCAGGGCACCGGCTTGCGGTACAGCAGCACGTTGGGCGGCAGGCCGCCGCGGCGCGCGATCTCGTCGTCGTCCAGTCCGGTGACGACCACCTGGGCCATCAACGCCAGTTCGGCATCGTTCTGCACCGCGGCGACCAGCCGGAAGCCGTCGACCGGCTCCATCTGCAGGTCGGTGATCAACACGTCGGGGCGAAAGCGCTCGAGCTTGAGCAGGGCCTCGATGCCGTCCGTCGCGAACTCGCACGAGATCGGCAGCCTGCTGCGGCGCAACACCTTCTGGTAGCTCAGCGTGGTGGTCGGGCTGTCCTCGACGATCAGCACCGTCATGCTCGACGACGGGGCCGGCACGGGCGCCGACGCCGCGCCGGGCACCAGCTGCAGCTGTCCGCTCAGCAGCGCCTGCACCGAGCTGCGGACGATGCGCCGGTGCCCGCCCGGCGTGCGCATCGCGAGCAGCACGCCGCTGTCCACCATCTTCTGGACCGAGGTACGGGAAACCCCCAGCAGGCCGGTCACCTCGCCCACGGTCAGTAGTTCCTCGTGTTCCACGGTGTCGGTCAACTTGCTGTCGGGAGAAGCGCCCATGTTACGGCCTCCGCCCGCCCCGCCCGGGCAACGTCCAGGAGATGATTCAGGAGAAGCGCTGCCGCAGCCACTCGCGTGCCCCGTCGGCCGAGGCCTCCAGCAACTGCGTCACCTCGTGCTGCACCACGATCGTGTCCAGCACCTCGCCGGCATGGCAGCGCCGCTCGATCTCGCGCACCCGTCGGCCGGCGTCGAAGCACCAGATCGATTCCAGCGAGTTCGCCAGCTCGTGCAGCACCGCGGCATAGGCCGCGCGGCCGCGCGCCGGGGCGTCTTCGAGCGCCGTGCGGCCGGTGTCCAGGTCTTCCAGGAACGCGAGCAGCACTTCGGCGATGCTGTCGGTATCGCCGTCGAAATCGGCCAGCGCACGCCGGGTGTCGAAGGTGACCTTCGGAAAGTTCATGAGTGAGCGGCTTCCAGGGTGGGGGTCAGGCTGATGCGGGGAATGAATTCCGGCAGCTCCGGCAGCGGCTCGTTGGCGGCGATCAGCGGCACGAGCTTGCGGATCAGGCCGTTGCGGTCGACCGGCTTCGTGATGTAGTCGTTCATGCCGGCCGCCTGGCATTGCTCGCGCTCGCCGCCCATCGCGAGCGCGGTCACGCCGATGATCGGCACGCTCGCCCCGCTGGTGTGGCCTGAGCCCGTCACGCCGCCCATCGCGCGGATCGCGCGCGCCGCGTCGTAGCCGTTCATCACCGGCATCGAGACATCCATCAGGATCGCGTCGAAGTGCGCGCCGGCCGCCTTCTCGACCGCCTGCTCGCCGTTGTTCGCGATCTCCACGTGCGCCCCCTCCTGCTGCAGCCACTTGCGCAGCAGCATCTGGTTGATGCGGTTGTCGTCGACCACCAGCACGCGCTGGCCGAACAGCCCGTGCGCCAGCGTGTCGATGCTGCTGTCGGGCTGGGTGTGCACGAAGCCGGTGGTCGACGCGGCGCGCGGCAGGAAGAAGATCACCTCGAAGCACGAGCCCCGGCCCTCGGTGCTCTCGACCTGGATGTCGCCGCCCATCATCCGCGCGAGCTGGCGGCACAGCGCGAGGCCGAGCCCGGTGCCGCCATAGCGCCGCGTGACCGACTCGTCGGCCTGCGTGAAGGCGGCGAACAGCCGCTTCTGCAGCGCCTTCGGAATGCCCACGCCGGTGTCGGTGATCGAGATGCGGATGCGGCTGCCGTCGGTCACGCGCGCATCCCGCGACTCGGCCACCTCGACCCGCACGCTGCCCGAGGTGGTGAACTTGATCGCGTTGTCGAGCAGGTTGTTCAGGATCTGCGTGATGCGGAACGGATCGCCCAGCAGCACCGGGTGGCCGACATGGAAGCGGGCCTCGAAGCGCAGCCCACGCGATTCGGCCAGCGCCTTGAACGGCACGCAGGCATCGTGCAGCTGCTCCTCCAGGTCGAACGGCAGGCTCTCGAGCTCGAGCCGCCCGGCCTCGATCTTCGACAGGTCGAGGATGTCGTTGAGCAGGTTGCGCAGCAGCCGGGCGCTCGATCGCATCACGTCGATGTACTCGCGCTGGTCCGGTGTCGGCGACGAGCGCGTCAGCAGGTCCAGCATGCCGGCGATGCCGTTCAGCGGCGTGCGGATCTCATGGCTCATGTTGGCCAGGAAGCGCGATTTCACCTGCGCCGACTGCTGCGCCTCGGCGAGCGCCGCCTCCAGCGCGCGCGCGTCGCGCAGCTCCTGCGTCATGTCGCGCAGGAACAGGCACATCTTCGGGCCGTGCGGCAGCTTCATCAGCTCGCCGTACAGCCGCACCGTGGCGGCGCTGCCGTCGGCGCACAGGATGCTGCGGTCGAGCACCAGCCGCGTGCGCTGGCCGGCGCCGTGCGCCGCGAAGTCGAGCATCGTGCGCATGAACTCGTAGCGCTCGCCCGGCGGGATGATGCGGTCGAGCCGGCCGCCGACGAGCTGCTCGCCGCGCCAGCCGAACTGGCGCTGCATCGCCTCGTTGCAGATGCGCACGGTGCCGGTCACGTCGTACACCAGCACCGCCTCGGGCATCGCGTCGATCACGCGGCCGAGCGTGCGCAGCGCCTGCTCCTTCGCCCGCAGCTGGTGGGTGCGCTGCGCGACCACCTCGGACAGCGCATGCGCCAGCGCGCGCAGCTCGCGCGAGCCGACCGCCCGCTCGGGCGGCGCCTGCGCCGGTGCCTCCAGGTGGGTCGCGCGCTCGCGCGCCCAGCCGACCAGGCGCTCCAGCCCGCGCGCATGGCGGCGCATCAGCAGCCCGAACACGATGCCGCCGGTCAGCGAGATCGCGACGAACAGCACGACCAGCACGCCCACCACGTAGCGCACCGTGGTGTCGGCCGGACGCAGGCTGACGGTCGCGACCAGCAGGCCGTCGCCGCGCGGCAGCGGCACCCAGCTGCGCATGTGCGTGCCGTCGACCATCTGCCAGCCGGGATGCAGCGTCGCAGCGGGCACGGTGTCGAGCGGCAGGGCCGGCAGGTCGCCGTCGCTGCGCACGACGCGGGTCTCGCCCTGCATCGACAGCACGACGGCATTGACGTAGGTCGGCGCTTCGAGGTGGTTCTGCAGGCTTTGCCGCTGGGCCGCCGCCTCGAACTCGCTGCGCGGCAGGCCGCCGAGGTCGAGCGCCAGCCCGCGCAGGCGGCTCAGGCTGATGCCGCCGGCCACCTGGTGCATCGCCGATTCGACGTAGCCGAACGACACGACGCCCAGCGCGACGAGCACGACCGCGAGCGTCGCGGCGTGGATCACCAGCACCTGCGTCGCGAAGCCGCGCCGGCGAAACCAGTCGACGAACCGCGCCGCGGGTGGGCGGCGCGGTTGCACCTGAGTGTCCATGGTGGGTCAGATTAGAGTCATCGGCGTCGTCTTTGCAAAGGGCTCGGCCATCTCGAAGTACTGCTTGATCGTGAGAAGTTGGTCGGAAGCGTCGGTCATCGCACTGACGACGGCCGGATCGAAGTGCGTGCCGGCCTGCGCGCCGATCTCGCGGATCGCGAGGTGCAGCGGCCAGGCCGCCTTGTAGGGCCGCTCGCTGCTCAGCGCATCCAGCACGTCGGCCACCGCGACCAGCCGGCCCGACAGCGGGATCTCCTGGCCGCGCAGCCCCTGCGGGTAGCCGCTGCCGTCGAAGCGCTCGTGGTGCGACAGCGAGATCTCGGCGCCGAGCCGGATCACCGCCGACGACGAGTCGCGCAGCAGCTCGAAGCCGAGGGTTGGATGCCTGCGCATCGCCGTGCGCTCCTCGTCGTTCAGGCTGCCGCACTTGTTCAGCACCGCGTCGGGCACGCCGACCTTGCCGATGTCGTGCAGCGGCGCGGCCGCCACCAGCATCTGCGCCTGGGTCAGGCTGAGCCCGTAGCGGCGGCCGATGACGGCCGCGTAGTAGGCCATGCGCTCGGTGTGCTGCCCGGTGTTGCGGTCGCGCAGCGCCGCGATGCGCGACAGGTGGCGCAGCGTCGACTCGTCCTCGTCGGTGATCTCCGCCTTCTGCTCGTACTGCGCGAGCAGGCCCCAGCCGCCGTGCGATGCCGGCCCCTCGCGGCCGGCATCGGCCAGCAGCACGCGGTCGAGCACCGGCGCGGCCAGCGACGGCGCAGCCATCTCGAACGGCGCCTGTGCGGCGCTCAGCAGGCCGCGCACGCGGCCCAGCAGCTCCTCGCCGGTCAGGTCCTTGGACAGCACGTCGTTCGCCCCGGCCTCCATCGCACGCGGCCGCAAGGCCTCCAGCGACTGGCCGGTGAACATCACGATCGGCAGCTTGCGCGCCGGCGGGTAGTGGCGCAGCGCCTCGATGAAGCGGATGCCGTCGATCTGCGGCATGCCGTAGTCGACCAGCACCAGGTCCGGCAGCCGGTAGTGGCAGGCCTGCAGCGCCGGCCAGGCACTGCGGAACACCGTGACGTTGCGAAAGCCCCGTGTGTTCAGCAGCTTCTGCATGCGCACACCGACGACCGGGTTGTCGTCGACGATGCAGATGCGTGGCACGAAGGGCGCGAAAGGAAGGGTGCGTGGCGTGTTCATTCGGCCAGTCTGGCAGAAAGATCGACAAAAATCGATTGCGATTTATGTGATTAATACACCCCGCCACCCCCTCATTCCGGGGGGTCATCCTCACATTTGCGGACGGAATCTACCATTGCAGCCATCGGGAATGCGAGGGCTTGCGCGATGCATTCCACTTAATCACAATAATCGCCGTAAACACAACTTTCACACCGGAGGTGTCTTCATGAAGAACGTCCTGATCGCCGCCCTGCTCGGGCTTGGACTGGCAGCCCATGGCAGCGCATTCGCCGCGGGCAGTGCCTCGCAGAACTTCAACGTCTCGGTCAGCCTGACGCCGGCTTGCGTGCTCGGCACCGTCGCCGACATCTCCTTCACCTACACCGGCTTGCAGGCCGCGGCGGCCACCGGCAGCGGCGGCAGCTTCTCGATCCAGTGCACCGACCACCTGCCGTACAGCTTCTCGCTGGACGCCGACGCCGGCTCCACCGTGAATGGCACGTCGCGCACCTATACCGACCTGGCCACGCTGCTCTCCTACACGCTGACCACACCGGACGCCGGCACGGGCAACGGGTCCAGCCAGTCGCTGTCGCTGAGTTCGACGATGGCGGCCAACCAGGCAGGCTCCTGCCCGTCGGCGACCGTCTGCACCAACAGCGCGAGCGCCAACCGCAGCCGCACGCTGACGATCACCTACTGAGCCCAGCGAGGTCATGCACGCCCACCCGCGGGTCGGATCGCTGCGCCGCCGGCACGGCCGGGCGCCGCATTGGCACGTGCTGGGCGGCGTGTGCGCCGCGCTGGCCGGCGGCACCGCGTTGCCTGCGCGCGCCGGCTCCGCCGAGGCCGGCTTCGCGATCCACATCGCACTGACGCTGCCGGCCGGTTGCAGAAGCAGCATCGAGCGCTCGGCCGGCGGCGCGCGCGTCACGCTCACCTGCGGCGCCAACCTGTTCGTCAACGTGCGGCCGGTCATCGTGTCGGCCGCAGCGGGCGGGTCGGCCGGCTCGGCGCGCGGCGCGGCAACCCCGTCAGCAGGCCCCGCCACCTCGGCCGATGGCGCGGCCGAGACCGTGTCCTGGGTGCTGTCGCCCGACGGCACGCCCGACACGGACGACGCGCTGTCGCAGCCGGTGCAGGTGGCCGCCGGCCGCGCGCTCCAGATGTGGATGATCTTCTGATGCGGCCGCCACGCGCGCCTGCCGTGCGGCTCGTGTCGTCGATGCTGCTGTTTGCACTGTCGTTCGCGCTGTGGGCCATCCCCGCCACCGCCGGCGTCTTCACGATCTCGCCGGTGCGGCTGCACATGGGCCCGCGCGACCGCGCCGTCGCGGTCGCCCTCGGCAACGACGGCGATTCGCCGCTGGTGCTGCAGGCGGAGCTGTTCCTGTGGCGCCAGGATGCCGCCGGCGCCGACGTGCTGACGCCCACCGACGACCTCGTGCTGGCGCCGCCCATCGTCAAGCTCGATCCCGGTACGCGCCAGGTGGTGCGGCTGGCGATGGTGGTGCCGCGCGACGCCACCCGCCAGCTCACCTACCGCCTGGTCATGCGCGAGGTGCCGGAGGCGCTGCCGGCGGCACCCGGCGTCAGCGTGCCGGTCGCGCTGGCGATGAGCCTGCCGGTGTTCGTCACGCCGCCGGCGGCGCGGCGCGACCTCGCCTGCACGCTGCAGCGCGACGGCGCGCAACTGCTCGCGCAGTGCGAGAACCGCGGCAGCGCCTATGCGCAGGTGCGCGAACTGCGCGTGTTGCGCGCGGGCCGGCCGCTCGCGCACTTCAACGGAGGCGCCTATGTGCTGCCGGGGGCCAGCCGCCCGATCGCGCTGCAGTCCGAACCCGACGTGGCGCCCGGACCGGCGCAGCTCGCGCTGCTGTTCGACGACGGCACGCGCCGCACCGACGAACTGGCGCTGCCGTGAGGCCGCGGCCCCGATGGACCGGCACGCGGTGCTGCGTCGGTCGGCTCGTGTCGCCTGGCTGGCAGGCGCCGTGACGGCGTGCGCGCTGCCGTCGCTCGCGCCACGCGATGCGCTGGCAGAAGCGATCGATGCGGGCGTGGATCGCGTGCCCGGCGAGCGGCTGATGCCGCTGGAGGTGCGCGTCAACCAGCAGCCGAGCGGCGGGTGGCTGCTGATGGAGCGCGCCGGTGTGCTGTTCGCCCCCGCGATCGCGTTCGACGAATGGCGGCTGAACCGGCCCGAGCTGCCGCCGCTGCGCGTGCGCGGGCAGTCCTGGTACCCGCTGTCGGCGTTGCCGGGGTTCGCGGCGCGCTTTCACCCGGCCGCGCAATCGGTGGACCTCGACTTCGCGCCGCAGGCCTTCGCGGCGACGCGCCTCACGCAACCCGCACCGAAGCGGCCCACGGTGTCGCCGGCCGAGCCGGCGCTCGCGCTGAACTACGACCTGAGCCTGACCCGCTCGGCGGCGCGCGGCGCGACAGCGCAGCAGGACCTGGGTGCGCTGGTGGAGGCCGCCGTGTCGGGCGACGCCGGCGTGCTGTCATCCAGCTACGCCGGGCGCAACCTCGCGGTGCGCGGCTTCGATGCCGCGCCGCGCTGGCAGCGCCTGGAAACGAGCTTCACGCGCGACTTCCCCGAGCCGCGCATCAGCCTGCGCCTGGGCGACCTCGCCACGCACGCCGGCGCGATCGGCCGGCCGGTGTTCTTCGGCGGCGTGCAGCTGTCGCGCAACTTCGCGCTGGAACCCGGCTTCGTCAGCCGCCCGATCCCGTCGCTGGCCGGCACCTCCAGCGCGCCCAGCACGCTGGAGCTGTACATCAACGACGTGCTGCGCCAGACCGGCAACCTGCCGGCCGGCCCGTTCACGATCAACGAACTGCCGCTGCCCGACAGCACCGGGCAGGTCCGCATGGTGGTGCGCGACATCCTGGGCCGCGAGACGGTCGTCGAGCAGAGCTTCCTGTCGAGCAACGCCATGCTGGCCGCCGGGCTGAGCGACTGGAGCGTGGAGGCCGGCGAGCTCCGGCGCAACCTCGGCCTGCCCGACGCTCGCTACGCCACCCGCTTCGGTGCCGGGCTGTATCGCCTGGGCCTGAGCCCCGACTGGACCGGCGAGCTGCGCACCGGCATCTCCCGGCCGCAGCAGGAGGCGAGCATCGCGCTCAGCCATGCCCACACGCCATGGCCGGTGCTGGTGCAGGCCGGGCTCTCGGGCAGCCGCAGCGCGCTGGGCCACGGTGCCGGCTGGCTGCTGAGCATCGAGCGCGCCGGCGTCGCGAGCGGCTGGTTGCTGCGCACCGAAGGCAACACCGCCGCCTGGCGCGGGCTGGGCCAGGACCTGCAGACGCCGCCGACACGCCGCCAGACGACCGCCAGCCACCGGTTGAACGCGGGGGCCTGGGGCAGCCTCGGGTTGAGCGTCGCGCAGACGGTGGCCGGCGACGGCAGCCGCTACCTCGCGGCCACCGCCGGGCAAAGCGTGCGCGTGGGCTACCGCAGCACGCTCAGCCTGGGCGTCACGCGGCTCACCGGCAACACCGCCGGCACGCGGCTGACGGCCACGCTGTTCGTGCCGCTCGGGCCGCGCAGCGTGCTCAGCGCGACGGCCGCGCACACGCGGCATGGCGACTCCGACACCACGGTGGGCCTCAGCGCCTCGCCGGACGAACCGGATGGCTGGGCCTGGCGCCTGCTGGCCGGCGAGCGCAGCAGCGCCGGGCAGGCCGAGGCCGGCCTGTACCGCGACGGCCCGCGCGGCAGCCTCGCGTTGGACCTGGGCCAGACGCGTGAGCTGCAAACGCTGCGGCTGGGCGCGCAGGGGGCCTGGGTAGCAGTCGATGGCGCGCTGTTCGCCACGCGGCGCAGCGGCCCCGCGATGGCGCTGGTGGAGGTGCCCGGCCAGCCCGGCGTCGGCGTGAGCCTGCTCGGGCAGGTCGCGGCCCGCACCGGCAGCGACGGACGGGCGCTGCTGCCGCAGTTGCTGCCCTACCAGGCCAACGCCGTGCGGCTCGACCCGTCGGACCTGCCGATCGGCGCCGAGCTCGATTCGGTGGAGATGTCGGCCGTGCCGGCGGCACGCAGCGTGGTGAAACTGCGCTTCCCGGTGCGCAGCGGGCGCGCCGCGCTGATCCGCGTGCGGCTGGAGGGTGGCGAAGCGGCGCCGCCGGGCGCCGAGGTCGGCATCGTCGGCGATCCGCAGGTGTTCTACATGGCGCGCCGCGGCGAGGTCTTCGTGACCGGCCTCGCGCCGGTGGCCACGCTGGTGCTGCGCTGGCGCGGGCAGTCGTGCGCGCTGGCGGTGCGGCTGCCGCCGGACGACGGCAACGACATCACGCGCCTCGGCCCGCTGACCTGCGCCGGGGTGTCGCCGTGATCCCGGGCCGGCTCGCTTGCGCGCTGGCACTCCTGGCCGTGCCGGCGTCGGTGCCGGGCGCGGTCAGTTGCGGGCTGACGGTGACCTCGCCGTCGGGCCGCGTGGCAGCGCCCGGCGCCCTGACGCTGGGCGGCACGCTGACCGTGCAGTGCACGAAGGCGGCCGACAGCCCGCTCACGAGCGCCTCGTTCAGCGCCACCGTGGGCTCGACGCACACGCTGGCCGCCGAGGACAGTGCCGGGCGCAACATCGGCTACGGCCTGTGGCAGGACGCTGCCGCGCGCACCCCATGGGGCAGCACCGCGCCGTACGCGATCAGCGGCAGCGTGGTCTTTGCCGGCGGCCCGATGGCGAGCACGCAACTGCCGTTCTACCTGGTGGCGCCCGCGCGGGCGCGCCGGCCGGCGGCCGGCAGCTACCGCGACACGCTGCTCGTCACGCTGGCCTACCACGCGGATGGCAGCTCGGCCATGGCCCGCGGCAGCACCGGCACCAGTTCCGGCAGCACCACCGGCGGCGTCACGCTCGACGTCCCGCCGGCCTGCAGCCTGTCGACGCCGACCGCCGTGACGCTGGACTACGTCGCCTTCCAGTCGGCGCCGGCCATCGCCACCAACAGCTTCACGGCGGACTGCAACACCGATTACGCGCTGGCGCTGGACAGCGGCGGCGGCATGCTGCTCGACCTGCCCTACACGCTGACGCTGGATGCCGTGTCCGGCACCTGGAACGGCCAGGTGCACGAGCACCACGTCACCGGCCGCATCGAGGCCGGACTGGCCGGCTCCTGTGCGACGGCGCCCTGCCAGGCGGCCCGGGTTCACGTGCTGACGATCAGCTATTGAGCGACCGGCAGGCGGCGGACCGGTTGAACGGTTGAATCGGACGCCCCAGCGGAGGGCCGGGAGGGAGGGACGGCCGCCCGACTCCGATACCCTTGCCCGCTGGCGAGGACCCCCCATGTCGACTCTTCTCAGATCGGCCCGAGACAGGGCTGACGGATCCGGCAGTACCGATATTCCCAAGGCACGCAGCCGCCCCCGCATCGGTGCGGCGGCGCCGCCGCGCATTGCGCTGGTCTGCGTGCTGCTCGCGCTGCTGCTGCTGGCGCTGGATTTCAAGGTCGGCCACCGGGTCGCGGAGCTGTACGGCCCGGCCGCCCTGGCGCTGCGCCCCGACGGCACGCAGGCCTGGCTGGCCGTCGACGACGAGATCTGGTCGTTCGATGCCAAGGGGCACCGCGGCACGCGCGCCCGGCTGGCGGAGATCGGCCTGCCGGGCCGCGTCTACAGCCTCGACTGGCACCCGGCCGCCGGGCTGCTCGCGATGCGGCTCGACAACGAG
Organism: Rhizobacter sp. P1_G5; assembly: GCF_056405435.1. NCBI lineage: Bacteria > Pseudomonadati > Pseudomonadota > Betaproteobacteria > Burkholderiales > Sphaerotilaceae > Rhizobacter > Rhizobacter sp. P1_G5. The sequence continues at coordinate 15,176 of NZ_JBFUCB010000079.1, forward strand.
CCGGCCATCCACCTGCTCGACCCCGCCACGCTGCTGCCGTCCAGCACCATCACGCTGCAATGGCCGCCCGAGCTGGCGGAGCATGCGAGCCGCGCGGTGCACCTGGCGTTCGCCGACGACGGGCGCATCGCGGCCTCGACCGGCGGCGGCCACGCGGTGGCGCTGTTCGACCGCGACGGCCGCTTCCTCGCACGCACCGTGCTCGGGATGTACCGCTTCACGAACGGCCTGTGGTGGAACGGCGACGCGCTGTGGACCACCGACACCAACGGCCTGCAGCTGAAGCGGCTGGACGGCCGCACGCTCGCGCTGCAGCAGGCGGTGGACGTGCCGGCGCCGCGCGGCACCCGCTACCTGGGCCTCGCGCGGTCGCATCCGCCGCAGGCCACCGAGGTCAATGAGCCGCTGCCGCTGGCCACCGTGATCCGCTTCGGCAACGACCGCATCGTCGGCGTGGTGGCCGACATCCTGCCCGGCGGCGGCGAGCTGCTGTTCTCGCAGACCGAGCGCATGGAGC
>NZ_JBFUCB010000080.1:0-15446 GCF_056405435.1 Rhizobacter sp. P1_G5
GGTTCCATCACATCCTCAATTGAAGCGCACGTACTCGAAGTCGACCGGSTGCTTGTTGATGCCGATCGGCGGCGGCGCGATCCAGTTCGCGTACTTGCCGGGCTCGACCACGCGGCCCATCAGCGACGCGACGTAGGCACGGTCTTCCTCGCTCGCGAGCCATTCGCGCACATGGGCCTGCCATTCGATCTCGCCGATCACCCGGCCATCGGGGCTCACGCGCAACCCGGCGAAGCTGCCGATGTGGCGATTGAACGCCTTGTGCGGCACGCTCAGCCGGAACGCGATGCCGGCCTTCTCGATCACCTTGTTCCAGCGGTTCACGCCGGCCGACGAGTCGCGGATGTAGTCGTCGCGCAGCACCTCGTTCAGCGCGTTGAGCATCGGCACCTCCTTGTCGACCAGCACGCCGTCGCGCACGTCGAGGATCTTGTAGTGGGCGCCCTTCAGCACGTGGTCGTCGGCCCGCTTGCCTTCCTCGTAGCGGCCCTTCAGGCCCGAGCTGTAGAAGATCGCCGCGTTGCTCGACTGGTCGGCACCGAACAGGTCGATCGTCACGCTGTAGTGGAAGTTCAGGTAGCGCTGGATCGTCGGCAGGTCGATCACGCCGTGGCGCCGCAGCTCGGCCGGGTCCTCGATGCCGGTCTGCTTCATCACCTCGCAGGTGCGCTGGATCACGCGCGACACCCCCGATTCGCCGACGAACATGTGGTGCGCCTCTTCGGTCAGCATGAAGCGCGTGGTGCGCGACAGCGGGTCGAACGCGCTCTCGGCCAGCGCGCACAGCTGGAACTTGCCGTCGCGGTCGGTGAAGTAGGTGAACATGTAGAACGCCAGCCAGTCGGGCGTCTCTTCATTGAAGGCGCCGAGGATGCGCGGGTTGTCCTGGTCGCCGGAGCGGCGCTCGAGCAGCGCCTCGGCCTCCTCGCGGCCGTCGCGGCCGAAGTGCTTGTGCAGCAGGTAGACCATCGCCCACAGGTGGCGGCCTTCCTCGACGTTCACCTGGAACAGGTTGCGCAGGTCGTACTGGCTGGGCGCCGTCTTGCCGAGGTGGCGCTGCTGCTCGACCGAGGCCGGCTCGGTGTCGCCCTGCGTGACGATGATGCGGCGCAGGTTGGCACGGTGCTCGCCGGGCACGTCCTGCCAGGCGGCCTCGCCGCGGTGGTCGCCGAAGCCGATCGTGCGGTCGGCCTCGGGCTGCGCGAGGAAGATGCCCCAGCGGTAGTCGGGCATCTTCACGTGGCCGAACTGCGCCCAGCCGTCGGGCGTGGTGCTGGTGGCGGTGCGCAGGTAGACATCGAAGCCGTGCGAGCCGTCGGGGCCCATGTCCTGCCACCAGTTCAGGTAGTTGGGCTGCCAGTGCTCGAGCGCACGCTGCAGCGTCCGGTCCTCGGACAGGTTGACGTTGTTGGGGATCTTGTCGGTGTAGTTGATGCTGGACATGGGTCAGATTCGTTTCCAGTCGAACTGGGCCTTGTGCCCGGTGCCGTAGACCTTCAGCGCGCCCGCTTCGCCGACGGCGTTCGGGCGGTTGAAGATCCAGTTCTGCCAGGCGGTCAGCCGGCCGAAGATGCGGGTCTCCATGCTCTCGGTGCCGGCGAAGCGCAGGTTGGCTTCCAGGCCGGTCAGCGCGTCGGGCGACAGGCTCGCGCGCTCCTCGAGCGCGATGCGGATCTCGTCGGCCCAGTCGATGTCGTCGGGTGCCGCGGTGACGAGGCCGAGCGCGAGCGCCTCGTCGGCATCGAGCAGGCGGCCCTGCGTCGCCTGCACCGCCCCGATCTCGCCGGCATCGCGGTGGAAGCGGCGCTGCAGGCGCGTCTCGCGGCTCACCATCTGCAGGTCGTCGAAGTTGAACGCCGACAGCGCGATGCGCGGCGCCGCAGCGGGCTCGTCGGGCAGCGCCCGCATGTAGATGCGATCGGCGGCGAGTGCGATCTCGAGCAGCGAGCCGGCAAAGCACGCGCCGCGATCCACCAGCGCGAACAGCGAGCGCGACGACACGTCGAGCCGCGCCAGCGTGCGCCGCAACAGGCCGATGGTCTCGCGCACCAGCCAGTGCGAACGGTGCGCGTGCAGCGTCGCGTCGAGCGCGAGCACCGCGTCGACCGCGCCCTGCGTCTTCAGCAGCCAGGTGCCGATCTCGGGCTCGTTGGTGCGCAGGTGCAGGATCGCGTCGTCGAGCTCGCGCGCCATCTGCAGCGGGTACCAGGCCGCGCCGGCGGCCTCGATGCCGGCGAGGTCGGCCGGCTGCGCGCCCGCGGGTCCGCGCACCGTCAGCGTCGCATGGCGCGCGGCGCGGTCGATCTGCACGTCGACGTGGCCGTAGGCCAGGCCATTCGCCGACACCTGCTTCACGAGCCGCGGCAGCGGCACGCCGCGCGCATCGGCCGGCCGGTCGCTCGTCGCGGCCAGCTCGCGCGCCCGCTCCTGCACGCGCTGCGCGAAGGCCTGCGTCTTCACCGCCTCGTCGACCAGCCGCCAGTCCACCGCCTTCTTGCCGCGCACGCCTTCGCTGGTGGTGCAGAAGATGTCGGCATGGTCGTGGCGCACGCGGCGCTTGTCGGTCAGGCGCGTCAGCCCGCCGGTGCCGGGCAGCACGCCGAGCAGCGGCACCTCGGGCAGGCTGACGGCCGACGAGCGGTCGTCGACCAGGATGATCTCGTCGCAGGCCGCCGCCAGCTCGTAGCCGCCGCCGGCGCAGGCGCCGTTCACCGCGGCCAGGAACTTCAGGCCGCTGTGCCGGCTGCTGTCTTCGAGSCCGTTGCGSGTCTCRTTSGTGAAYTTGCAGAAGTTGACCTTCCAGCCGTGGCTGGACAGGCCSAGCATGAAGATGTTGGCACCCGAGCAGAACACCCGGTCCCGGCCGCTGGTGAGGATCACCGTGCGCACCGCCGGGTGCTCGAAGCGGATGCGCTGCACCGCGTCATGCAGCTCGATGTCGACGCCGAGGTCATAGCTGTTCAGCTTCAGCTTGTAGCCCGCGCGCAGCCCGCCGTCCTCGCTGACGGCCATCACGAGCGTCGCAACCTGGCCTTCGACGCTCAGCCGCCAATGGCGGTAGCGGTCGGGATGGGTCTCGTAGTCGACCGGGGAGTCAACAGGGAAAGCGGCAGGAGGGACATTTGTCATGGGGGCATCTCCGGCAAGCGGCAACATGCTGCACGCTCGGCAATGAAGATGCAATTTAGTGCATGCGGCCGCCAGCGTCAACCCGCCAGCCGGATCGTGCCCCTCAATTGGTCCTGCAGGGCCGTGAATGCGGCCTCCATGGTCTTGTCGCTGGTGTCGAACACCTCGTCGGCCTTCGAGTAGAAGGCGGCGCGGCTCTCGAGGATGCGCCGCAGGTCGTTCATCGCCTCGGCATTGCCCGACATCGGCCGGGTGTCGCCCTGCGCCAGCACGCGGTTCATGTGCTCCTCGGGCGAGGCGCGCACCCACACGGTGTAGCAGTGCGCCAGCAGCATGTTGAAGGTGGCCGGGTCGGAGACGATGCCGCCGGGCGTCGCGATCACCGCGCGCGGGTAGCGCTGGATGCACTCCTCCAGCGCGCGCCGCTCGTGGCGCCGGTAGGCGGCCGGGCCGTACAGCGAATGGATCTCGGAGACGCTGCAGCCGGCCACCGCCTCGATGTGGCGGTTCAGCTCGACGAAGGGCACGGCCCAGCTGTCGGCCAGCATCTTGCCGAGCGTGCTCTTGCCGGCGCCGCGCAGGCCGATCAGCGCGACCCGCTGGCGCCGCGCCGCCTGGCTGGCCGGCGCGCCGAACACCGAGGCCAGCGCGGAGCGCGCCTGCGCGAGCTCCGATTCGCTGCGGCCGCGCAGGATCTCGCGGATCATCAGCCACTCCGGCGAGCTGGCCGTCTCGTCGCCGACCAGCTCCGCCAGCGTGCAGTTCAGGGCCTGCGCGAGCTGCCGCAGGAACTGCACCGACGCATTGCCGACCCCCATCTCGACATTGGCCAGGTGCCGCTCGGACACGTCGGCCACCTTGGCCAGGCTCTTGCGTGTCAGGCCGCGCCGGGATCGCAGTGCCCGCGTGCGCTCGCCCAGGGCGGCCAGGAACGGGTCTTTGTCGGTGGTCGGATCAGGTTCGCCTTCCGGCGCGGGGGGCGAGTTCGGGATTCGGTCCAAGGGTATGTCCGTAACGAGGTCGATCGGGACTGCTGGCTATACTGAAATTCAGTGCAACATATTGCATAAACCGATCGCTGCACTGTCTGTGAATGCATTATGCGGAGATCGGGTCGGCTTGAGGTAAAACCGCGGCCGGCCCGTCAGGAGAACAGCATGCCCGCGAACCCCGCCGTGGTGGCGCCGCCCGAACGATTCAACGTCGCAGCCCACCTGCTGCAGCGCAACGCGGGCCGTGCCGCGAAGACCGCCTACATCGACGACGACGGCCGGCTCAGCTACGGCGAACTGGCCGACCGCGTGCGGCGCTGCGCCGCCGGCCTGCTGCGCCTGGGGCTGCGCCGCGAGGAGCGCGTGCTGCTGCTGATGCTGGACACGGTGGACATGCCGGTGGCCTTTCTCGGTGCGCTGTATGCCGGGCTGGTGCCGGTGCCGGTCAACACGCTGCTGCCGGCCGCGGACTACGGCTACCTGCTGGCGCACAGCGGCGCCCGTGCGCTGGTGGTGTCGGGCGCACTGTGGCCGGTGGCGCAGCAGGCGCTGGCCACGCTCGCCGACCAGCCGGCCGTCGTGCTGTCCGGCGCCGCGGCGGCCGAGGGTGCGACCCCGTTCGCCGCGCTGCTCGACACCCCGCCGCTGGCCGCCCCCGCCGACACGCACGCCGACGACTTCGCGTTCTGGCTCTATTCATCCGGCTCCACCGGCAAGCCCAAGGGCACGGTGCACAGCCATGCCAACCTGTACTGGACCGCCGCGCTGTACGGCCAGCCGGTGCTCGGCGTGCGCGAAGACGACATCGTGTTCTCGGCCGCCAAGCTGTTCTTCGCGTACGGGCTCGGCAATGCGCTGACGTTTCCGCTGAGCGTCGGTGCGACCGTCGTGCTGATGGCCGAACGGCCGACGCCGGCCGCGGTCTTCAAGCGCCTGACGCAGCACCGCCCGACCGTGTTCTGCGGCGTGCCGACGCTGTACGTCGCGCTGCTCGCGAACGAGGCGCTGCCACCGCGCGACGCGGTCGCGCTGCGCGTGTGCGCCTCGGCCGGCGAAGCACTGCCGCGCGAGGTCGGTGAACGCTTCAGCGCGCACTTCGGCTGCGACGTGCTCGACGGCATCGGCTCGACCGAGATGCTGCACATCTTCCTGTCCAACCGCGCCGGCGCGCTGCGCTACGGCTGCACCGGCAAGCCGGTGCCGGGCTACGAGCTCGAGCTGCGCGGCGACGACGGCCGCCCGGTCGCGCCCGGCGAGATCGGCGACCTGTTCATCCGCGGGCCGAGCGCCGCGCTGCTGTACTGGACCAGCCGCGACAAGACGCGCTCGACCTTCCTGGGCGACTGGGTGCGCAGCGGCGACAAGTACGTGGTCGATGCCGACGGCTGGTACACCTACGCCGGCCGCAGCGACGACATGCTGAAGGTCAGCGGCCAGTACGTGTCGCCGATCGAGGTCGAGTCGGCGCTGATGGGCCACGCGGCAGTGATGGAGTGCGCGGTGATCGGCCTGGCCGATGCGCAGGGGCTGACGAAGACGCGCGCCTACGTCGTGCCGAACAAGGGCCACGTGGCGGGCCCCGAGCTCGAAGCCGCGCTGAAGGCCTTCGTGAAGACGCGGCTCGCACCGCACAAGACGCCGCGCGAGATCCTCTTCACGACCGAGCTGCCGAAGACGGCGACCGGCAAGATCCAGCGCTTCAAGCTGCGCGCCTTGAACGAGGCATCGGCCTGACGCATGGTCGGACGCCGCTACGCCGAACCGATCCAGTTCGCCGAGCTCGACGGGCTCGGCCGTCCGCTGCGCCTCGAGTACCAGTGGGTCGGCGATGCGGCCTCGACGCGGCCGGTGGTCGTGTTCCTGCACGAAGGGCTGGGCTCGCTCGCGATGTGGAAGAACTTTCCGCGCCAGCTCTGCGAAGCGCACGGCCTGCGCGGCCTGGTGTACTCGCGCTACGGCTACGGCCAGTCGACGCCGAAGCCGCCCGGCGAGCGCTGGCCGGTCGATTTCATGCACGTGCAGGCGCGCGAGGTGCTGCCGGCCCTGCTGCGGCAGCTCGGCGTCGCGCGGCCCTGGCTGTTCGGCCACAGCGATGGCGGCAGCATCGCGCTGCTGCATGCGGCGTCGCACCCGACCGCGGGCGTCGTCGCGATGGCGCCGCACATCGTCGTCGAGGCGCTGAGCATCGCGAGCATCGAGCGCGCCCGCCACACCTATGAAACCACCGACCTGCCGCAGCGCCTGGGCCGCTACCATGCAGACGCGGAATCGGCGTTCCGCGGCTGGAACGACATCTGGCYCGATCCGTCGTTCCGCGGCTGGAGCATCGAAGACGAGCTGGCCGCGGTCCCCTGCCCGGTGCTGGCGCTGCAAGGCGTCGACGACGAGTACGGTACGCTGGAGCAGATCCGCGGCATCGCGCGGCGTGCCCCGCAGACGCGCCTGCTGGAGATCGCGGACTGCGGCCACTCGCCGCACCGCGATCAACCCGACCTCGTGATCCACGAAGCCGGCCGCTTCATCACCGGGTTGTCCGATCCTCTCGAATCCTGAACCTCACGGAGACTGGCATGCACCTGATCAAGTTCCCGGCCCTCGCGGCCCTGGCGATGTCGATGGCGGGCGGCGCGGCCCATGCGCAGGCCACCGGCCCGATCAAGGTCGGCTTCATGCTGCCCTACACCGGCACCTACGCGAGCCTGGGCACGATGATCGAGAACGGCTTCAGGCTGTACGTGCAGGAGCAGGGCGGCAAGCTCGGCGGCCGCGAGATCCAGTACTTCAAGGTCGACGACGAATCCGAGCCGGCCAAGGCCACCGACAACGTCAACAAGCTGATCAAGCGCGACCAGGTCGACGTGCTGGTCGGCACGGTCCATTCGGGCGTCGCGCTCGGCATGGCGAAGGCGGCCAAGGAGAGCAATACGCTGCTGATCATCCCGAACGCCGGTGCCGACGCGATCACCGGCCCGCTGTGCTCGCCGAACATCGTGCGCAGCTCGTTCTCGAACTGGCAGCCGGGCTACTCCACCGGCGTCGTGATGGCGCAGAAGGGCCACAAGCGCGCGATGACGATCACCTGGAACTACGCGGCCGGCAGCGAGGCCGTCAAGGGCTTCACCGAGGCCTTCGAGAAGGGCGGCGGCAAGGTCGTGAAGGACCTGAACCTGCCGTTCCCGAACGTCGAGTTCCAGGCGCTGCTGACCGAGATCGCCGCGCAGAAGCCCGACGCGGTGTACGCGTTCTTCGCCGGCGGCGGCGCGGTGAAGTTCGTCAAGGACTATGCCGCCGCGGGCCTGAACAAGACCATCCCGCTGTACGGCTCGGGCTTCCTGACCGACGGCACGCTCGAGGCCCAGGGCGCCGCCGCGCAGGGCCTGCTGACCACGCTGCACTACGCCGACAACCTCGACACGCCGCGCAACAACGCGTTCCGCAAGAGCTTCGCGCTCGCGTACAAGGCGAATGCCGACGTCTACGCGGTGCAGGGCTACGACGCGGCGCAGATCCTCGCGGCCGGCCTCAACGCGGTGAAGGGCGACCTCGCGAAGCGCGAGGCGCTGACCACCGCGATGCGCAAGACGACGGTCGACAGCCCGCGCGGCAAGTTCACGCTGTCGGCGGCCGGCAACCCGGTGCAGGACATGTACCTGCGCGAGGTGAAGGGCGCGAACAACGAGTTCAAGTCGATCGCCGTGAAGGCGTTGGCTGACCCCGCCCGCGGCTGCAAGCTCTGAGGTGGATGCCACCACCTTCCTCGTCCAGTGCCTGAACGCCGTCCAGTACGGCCTGCTGCTGTTCCTGGTGGCCAGCGGGCTGACGCTGATCTTCGGGATCATGGGCGTGATCAACCTCGCGCACGGCAGCTTCTACATGATCGGCGCCTACCTCGCGTTCGCGCTGGCGCCGTACTTCACCGATCAGTTCGTGCTGATGCTCGTGGTCGGCACGCTGCTGGCGGCGGCCTTCGGCTTCGTGCTGGAGTGGGCGTTCTTCAGCTTCCTGTACCAGCGTGAGCACTTGCAGCAGGTGCTGATGACGTATGCGCTGATCCTGGTGTTCGAGGAGTCGCGCAGCCTGCTGCTCGGCAACGACGTGCACGGCGTGCAGCCGCCCGCGTGGCTGGCCGGCAGCATCGCGCTCGGCGAGCTGATGTCGTACCCGGTGTACCGGCTGTTCGCGTCGGCCGCCTGCCTCGCGATCGCGGCGCTGCTGTACCTGGTGGTCAACCGCACGCGGCTCGGGATGATGGTGCGCGCCGGTGCCAGCAACCGCGACATGGTGCGCGGGCTCGGCATCGACATCCGGTTGCTGTACCGCGGCGTGTTCGCGGCCGGCGTCGCGCTCGCGGCGCTGGCCGGCATGATCGCCGCGCCGATGTCGTCGGTGTACCCGGGCATGGGCGGCAGCGTGCTGATCGTCAGCTTCGTGATCGTCGTGATCGGCGGCATCGGCTCGATCACCGGCGCGCTGGTCGCGTCGCTGCTGGTCGGCTTCGTCGACACCTTCGGCAAGGTGTTCTTCGCCGAGCTGAGCGGCATCGGCATCTACCTGCTGATGGCGATCGTGCTGGTGTGGCGGCCCGAAGGCCTGATGCGGCGGGGGCATTGATGGCGCTCGCGGGGTCTCGTGGGTTGCAGCGGGTCGCGCCGTTGGCGATCCTGCTCGCGCTGGCGCTGCTGCCGGCGGTGCTGTCGCCGTACCTGATGGACCTGACCGTCAAGATCCTGATCTCGGCGATCTTCGCGCTGAGCCTGCAGCTGCTGGTCGGCGCGACCGGGCTGGTGAGCCTCGGGCACGCGGCCTTCCTCGGCATCGGCGCCTACGTGACGGTACTCGCGTCGCCGCAGGGCGAAGGCGCATCGCTCGGGTGGCTGCTGCCGGCGGCGATGGGCGGCGCGGCCGCGTATGCGCTGTTCGTCGGCGCGCTGAGCCTGCGCACCCGCGGCGTGTACTTCATCATGGTGACGCTCGCGTTCGYGCAGATGGCCTACTTCGTCTTCCACGACACCAAGCTCGGCGGCGGCAGCGATGGCATCTACCTGTACGTGCGGCCGGTGCTGCGGCTGGGCGACGCCACGCTGCTCGACCTTGAGAACAAGCGCCAGGTCTACGGCCTGGTGCTGGCCTCGCTCGCGTTCACTTGGGGCGGGCTCGCGCTGCTGCTGCGCTCGCGCTTCGGCCATGCGCTGCAGGGCATCCGCGTCAACGAGGCGCGCATGCGGGCGGTCGGCTTCCGCACCTATGGCTACAAGCTCGCGGCCTTCGTGATCGCCGGCGCGCTGGCCGGGCTGGCTGGCGCGCTGCTCGCGATCCAGGACGGCGTCGTCAACCCGGAGCTGTTGTCGTGGCACGAATCGGGCGCGGTGCTGCTGATGATCATCCTCGGCGGCCTCGGCCCGCTGCGCGGCGCGATCGTCGGCGCAGTGGCGTTCACGCTGCTGAAGGAGCTGTTCGCGAGCGAAGGGCTGGTCGGGCCGCTGGCGGCGCACTGGCAGATGACGCTCGGCTTCACGATCATCGCGTTCGTTGCGTTGCTGCCGCGCGGCATCGTCGGCATCCGTTGGCGCCGGGGGGCCGCATGAGCGCGCTGATCCAGGCGAGCGGCCTGTCGCGCACCTTCGGCGGCCTCGCGGCCGTCGACGCGGTCTCGCTCGACCTGCGGCTCGGCGAGGTGCACGCCGTGATCGGCACCAACGGCGCCGGCAAGTCGACGCTGATCAACCTGCTGTCAGGCGAGCTGCCGGCCAGCGCCGGGCAGATCCGCTTCGGCGACGACGACATCACCGGCTGGTCGCAACCGCGCCGGGCGCGCGCCGGCATCGGCCGCAGCTACCAGCGCACCACCATCTTCGACAGCTTCAGCGTGCTGGAGAACTGCCGGCTCAGCGCGCAGGCCGCGCTGCAGCGGCCGTGGCAGGTGTGGCAATCGGCGCAGCGCTGCAGCACCAGCCTCGAGGTGGCCGGGCAGGCGCTGCAGGCCGCGGGCCTCGCCGACAGCGCCGCCCACCTCGCCGGCACGCTCAGCCACGGCCAGAAGCGCCAGCTCGAGATCGCGATGTGCCTGGCCACCCGGCCGCGCGTGCTGCTGCTCGACGAGCCGCTGGCCGGCATGGGCGCCGAGGAGACCGAGCGCATGCTCGCGCTGCTGCAGTCGCTGAAGGCGGGCCACGCGATCCTGCTGGTCGAGCACGACATGGACGCGGTGTTCCGCATCGCCGACCGCATCACGGTGATGGTCAACGGCGCGGTCATCGCCTGCGACGCACCGCAGCGCATCCGCGAGCATCCGCAGGTGGTGACGGCCTACCTCGGCGAGGGGCACGCATGAACACGGTGCCGCTCGTGGAGATCGACAGGCTGCATGCCGGCTACGGTGACAGCCGCGTGCTGCACGGCGTGTCGTTCGCGGTGCCGGCCGGCAGCGCGCTCGGCCTGCTCGGGCGCAACGGCATGGGCAAGACGACGCTGATCCGCACGCTGATGGGCTACCTGCGGCCAAGCGCCGGCCGGGTGCGCTGGCAGGGCCGCGACGTGACCGGCTGGCCGCCGGAGCGCATCGCGCGGCTCGGCGCCGGCTACGTGCCCGAGGGCCGCGGCATCTTCCCGAACCTGTCGGTGCGCGAGAACCTCGTGATGGCCGCGCGCGCCGCGGCCGACGGGCAGCGGCCGTGGACGCTGGAGCGCGTGCTGGAGACGTTTCCGCGCCTCGGCGAGCGCCTCGCACACGGCGGCCAGCAGCTCTCCGGCGGCGAGCAGCAGATGCTCGCGATCGGGCGTGCGTTGATGACGAGCCCGCAGTTGCTGATCCTCGACGAAGCGACCGAAGGCCTGGCGCCGCTGGTGGTGGCCGAGATCTGGCGCGTGATCGCGCAGATCCGCGCGAGCGGCATCAGCACGCTGATCGTCGACCGCAACGTGCGGCGCGTGCTGGAGCACACCGACCAGGCGGTGGTGCTGGAGAAGGGGCGGATCGTGTGCGCGGCGGCCTCGTCGACACTCGCCGGCGACCCGGCGGCGCTCGCGCGCTGGCTGGGCGTCTGACGCTCGGACCCGCCTGCGTACGCAGCGATACGCCGCGTTACCGCCTGTCGCCAGGGCTGCCGTTTTTTGCGCTGCATGACCCCGACGGCGAAGCGGGCTTCCCTTTTGTGTCAGCTGCGTCAGCATCCGTTTCACCGGCCTCCGGCAGGCGAGTGCTTCCCAACATCGCCCGCAAGCCGCGCCGGCGCTTGCTTCGTGCAGCCATGCACCGGTTCGGATTCTCGCCACGCACCCGCCTGGACGCGTCCGGCAGCGGTGGCTTGCTTTTTGCGCTGTAGAACGCATTCCGGCCACGAGCCGGGCGGCTGTGCGTTGGGAGCGCGACACCATGAACTTTCTGCCACGGCTGCTGGTGCTCAGCGCCGCGATCTCGGGCCTGCTGCTGACCGGCGGCTGCACCACCACGGCCAGCGCGATCATGAGCGCCACCGGCATCGCGACCGACTCCAGCCCGACCTGGGAAATCATCAAGCACATCCACGCCAAGTTCACCGAGGGCGATCCGCAGTCCTGCGCGGCGCTGAACTCGGCCCAACGGGCACTCACCGCACGCTGCCTGCCGTTCCAGCCCGGCAGCCTGAAGGTCGCCGACATCCGCGCCAGCGGCTTCCAGGAATGCACGCTGACGATCGCGGCACGCGATCCGCAGTTCTGGCCGGTGCTGCCGGAGTTGCTCGACAAGGGCGCGCAGCCCGAGACCTGCTACCAGCCGCCGATGGTCGCGCTGGCGCGTTCGCCGAATCCGGTCGACTTCTCGAAGGCCTCGCCGCAGACGCTGCGCTCGCTGCGCTTCCTGGCCGAGGCCGATTCGCGCTCGGTGAACCATGACGTGCTGCGCCTGCTGAGCTCGCCGAGCGCGCGCGCCGCCGGGCTCGACGACGTGATCGCGCAGTGGTCGGACCAGGGCGACCTGGCCGTCGGCCAGCTGGCCTTCAGCCCGCTGAGCGCACTGCACCCGAGCGCGTTGCAGACGCCGCTCGCGGCCAGGCTCGAGGCCGCCGGTCATACCGCGAAATCCGGCCTGGGCCCGTACCAGGGCAAGCTGGCGGCCGGGTTCGAAGAGGCGCTGCGCACCTCCGACTATGCGGCGCTCGAATGGTGGTTCAAGCGCGAGCCGAAGCTGGTCGACAAGGTGCCGTCGACGCAGGGGCAGCAGCTGCCGTGGATTCCGCTGGCGCGCGTCGTGGTGCCGGCGTTCATGAACGACGAGCGTGCGCAGACGCAGATGGTGAGCTTCCTGCTGAGCCATGGCGCGAACCCGTGGCAATCGCTGCCGTACCAGCCGACCCAGACGGTGGTGGGCTTCGCGAAGACGCTGAAGAGCCCGACGGTGGCGCTGCTCGAGGCCCCGAAGGTGCCGGCGGCGACGACGATGGCGGCCAACGGAGGCAACAGCGGCCAGGCCGAGTAGTTCGCCGGGTTCAGTCCTCGGCGGCCGGTTCGCCGCTGTCGAGGAACGGCCACCCCAGCACCTCCGCAAGGCGGTGCACCACCCACACCGCTTCGTCCTTCGACACCACCGGGCCGGCCTGCAGGCCGCGCAGGCAATCGGCCAGCACCGACGCCTGCGAAGCCCCGGTGCCGAAATGCTGGGCGCTCGCACGCTCGCTCAGGTGCTGCGACAGGTCCTCGCACAGCTCGTAGCGCTCGCGCAGTTCGGCCAGGGGCACGGTGAGGCGCTGGCGCGCGTCGGTGTACAGCGCGTAGAAGCTCGTCGGAACGTGGATTTGATACTCATCGGACATCGCGCCGATGATGCCAGCGTTCACCGCCAGCTCCCGCGCTACAACTCGTCGAACAGGCCCGGCTCGCTGCCGATGCGGGCGCGCTCGATGCCGAGCAGCCGGCGCTTCATGTCGATGCCGCCCGGCGATGAGAACCCGCCCGAGCGTCCGCCCGCCGCCAGCACGCGGTGGCACGGCACGATCGGCGGAAACGGGTTGCTGCCCATCGCCTGGCCGACCGCACGTGCAGCGCCGGGCTCGCCGAGCTGCTGCGCGATCTCGCCGTAGCTGCGGGTCTCGCCGGGCGGGATCGCCAGCGCGATCGCGTAGGCACGGCGGTGGAAATCGGGCTGCCCGGTCATGTCGAGCGGCGAGCCGGACAGGTCGACGCGCTCGCCTTCCATCAATGCTTGCAGGCGGTCGATCACGACCTGGATGTCCTGCGGCGTCGGGCCCTCGATCGACTTCGGCAGCCGTCGCTGGATGCGCCGGCGCAAGGCCGCCTCGTCGGCATCGGGCAGCCAGCAGCCGACGATGCCTTGCGCGCCCCATGCGATCGCGCAGGGCCCGATGGCGGTGGCGAACACGGCGTGGCGGACGTTGTTCATCGCGTCACGCGATGCCGATGTATTTGTGCGTCTGCACGCTCAGGTGCCACAGCGGATGGGCCAGGCAATAGGCCACCGCCTGCTCGGTGTTGCGCTTGCGCTCGAGGTTGTCCATCGGCTGCAGGAAGAAGTGCTCGAACTTCAGCGACGCGAAGCGCTCGGGCATCGCCTTCGGCTGCGGGTAGACGAGCTTGAGCTCGTGGCCCTGCGTCAGCACCAGCTCGGCATCGGCCTTCGGGCTGACGCAGATCCAGTCGAGCCCTTGCGGCGCGGGCTGCGTGCCGTTGGTCTCGACGGCGATCTCGAAGCCCTGGGCATGGAAGGCGTCGACCAGCGCCTCGTCGAGCTGCAGCAGCGGCTCGCCGCCGGTGCACACGACGAACGGCCGGCCGGTGTGCGGCTTCGGCCAGTGCGACGCGACGGCCTGCGCCAGCGCGAGCGCGGTGTCGAACTTGCCACCGTTGACGCCGTTGGTGCCGACGAAGTCGGTGTCGCAGAACTGGCAGACGGCCGCCGCGCGGTCCTGCTCGCGGCCGGACCACAGGTTGCAGCCGGCGAAGCGGCAGAACACCGCGGGGCGCCCGGCCTGGGCGCCCTCGCCTTGCAGCGTGTAGAAGATTTCCTTGACCGCATAGGTCATGCTGCGTCCTTCCGTTCGTTCACGCGTCCGTTCGTGCGTCGATTCAGATCGGGATCGCGAGGCCGGCCTGCGCCTCGGCCTGGTCGGCGATCACGATGGCGCCACAGCCGCGCGTTTCGTAGAGGTCGACGCGATCGACCATCGGCAGCACGGCGCGTGCCTCTTTCAGGATCCACGCGGCGAGTGTGGCGGTATCGCAGTCGGCGAGGCCTTCGATCTCGTACAGCGGACGGTGGTCGAGCGCCTTGAAGATCGGATCGAACAGCGTCTTCACGTCGCCGAAGTCGACCGTCCAGCCCATCAGCGTATCGAGCGGTGCAGCCAGGTGCAGCCGCAGCGTGTAGGTGTGGCCGTGGATGCGGCGCAGCGGGCTGCCGTCGGGCGCGTGGCGCAGCTGCAGCGCGCTGTCGAGCGTGAACTCTTTCCAGATGCGGTGGTGGCGGCCGTCGTAGTTGGCGCCGCACGAGGCGGTTTCGTAGACGGTGATCCACGAGAGCTCCGGCAGCGTGGGCTTCAGGCGCTCCCACAGCCAGCTCGACATCAGCTCGCTGGTCGGGTTCTGCAGGCCGGGCAGGTCGTTCAGGCAGCCGTAGTTCAGCTCGTGGTGCAGCGGGGCCCAGCAGTCGTCGAGGTGGTCGTAGTCGATGCTGAGGTCGCGCGCGCCGAGGTCCTGGTTGGCGTGCACGATGACCTCGAAGCCATGGCCGTGCATGCGGCCGCACTTGTGGCCGAGCGGCACGTTCGGCAGCTTGTGCGCGGCCTGGAAGAGGTAGCGGCGCCACACGTGTGCCTGGCCGGCGGCATCGAGGTCGACACCGCCGTGTGCGGTGCTCTGGATGCCGAGTTGCGTGATGCCGGGGGCGTCGAGCTGCGAGCGGATCCAGCGCGCGAGGTTCTCGTCGGTGGGCTGCGCGACGATGTCGTTGAGCAGGCGGTAGTCGAGCTGCGCGGTGCGCGATTCGAGATCRGCGCGCAGGCGTTCGACCTCGCCACCGGGAAAGGCGGCCCAGCCGTGCGGCAACTCGGCGCGCAGCGTCGCGAGGAAGCTGTGGCCATGCAGGCGGCGCGAGCGATGGCCTGCGGGCAGCAGGCTGACCTCGCAGGCGGACTCGAAGCCGCTGGCGGCACAGTGGAGGGTCTTGATCGGCACGCTGTCTCTGTGGGAGTCTGGAAGCAGGAACGCCCACGGTCCGTGGGCGTTGCGCGGCGCCGTCCACGGGCGCTCCGGGCGGCCATTTTAGCGAGGGGTCGAAAACCCCGTCGCGGCCTGTGGAGGCCTTACTTCTGTTCGTCGGCGGGGTTCACGAAG
>NZ_JBFUCB010000081.1:0-15406 GCF_056405435.1 Rhizobacter sp. P1_G5
GCCACCAGCTCGGCGACACGCTGCTGTGCCAGATCGCGACCCGCCTGGACGACGCCGCGACCCGCGACGCCGGCCGCCTGTACCGCATCGACGGCGTGACCTTCGCCGCGATCTACCGCTTCGGCGGCGACGTGCCGMGGCTGGATCGCGCGCTGCAGGCGTTGACCGAATCGATGGACATGCCGTTCGAGATCGGCCACCAGGACCTGATGGTGTCGATCGGCGTCGGTGCCTCGGAGTACCCGAAGGACGCGAGCAGCCACGACGAGGTGGCGCGGCTGGCCGAACTGGCCAAGCTGCAGGCCCAGGCCGAGCCGGGCAACAGCCACGTGATCTACGACGCGCGCATCGGCGAAGGCCAGCGCGACAAGCTGCGCATGGAGTCGCGCATGAAGAAGGCGCTGGAATCCGGCGACTTCGAGGTCTTCTACCAGGGCCAGCGCGCGTTGCGCGGCGGCATCAAGGGCTTCGAGGCGCTGCTGCGCTGGCATGACGACGGCAAGATGGTGTCGCCGGCGCATTTCATCCCGCTGGCCGAGGAGACCGGCCTGATCGTGCGCATCGGCGCGTGGGTGCTGCGCCAGTCGTGCCTGCAGGCCAAGGCCTGGGCCGATGCGGGGCTGGGCGCGCCGGTGGTGGCGGTGAACATCTCGCCGCGCCAGTTCAACCACCCGGAGTTCATGACCACGGTGCGCGAGACGCTGGCCGAGACCGGGGTCGACCCGGCCCAGATCGAGCTCGAGATCACCGAAGGCAGCGTGATGGACGATGCCGAGGCGAGCGTCGCGCGCCTGCATGCGCTGCGCGCGCTCGGGCTGCAGCTCGCGATCGACGACTTCGGCACCGGCTACGCCAGCCTCTCGTACCTGCGCCGCTTCCCGCTGAACCGGCTGAAGATCGACCGCTCGTTCATCAGCCAGCTCGGTGCGAGCGAGCAGGACGACACCATCGTGCGCACGGTGATCGAGCTGGCGCACAGCCTCGGCTTGTCGGTCACGGCCGAAGGGGTCGAGACGCCGGCGCAGCAGAGCCTGCTCGACGGCTGGGGTTGCGACATCGTGCAGGGTTTCCTGCACTCGCRGCCCGCGCCGGCAGCCGCCGCGACCACGCTGCTGGTAAGCGACCGGCAACCCGCGCTGGCGGCAGCCTGAGGGTTCACAATCGCCCGATGATGAATCGATTTGTTGTCGCGGCGGCGGGCATGCTCTTCGTCGGTGGCGCGGGCGCGCAGCCGGCCACGGCCGAGTTGCGCCCCGAGCAGATCGCGCTGTACCGCCAGAAGCTCGAGGCCGGCTGCGTGACCGACGCGAAGGCCGGCGGGCTGACGCCGTCGAATGCACAGGCGATGTGCGGCTGCTGGAGCAAGAGCCTTGCGCAGAGCGTCACCGAACCGGAATGGCAGGCGGCGGCATCGCATGCGCTGAAGCGCGACGAGGCGGCCGAGACGCAGGTGCTCGCGCCGCATGTGCGGCAGGCGGCGCGGCTGTGTGCGGCGGTGGGGCGCTGAGCGATCAGGCGGCCAGCCGCCGGTAGAAATACGTCGTCGCGCACAGCCCGCCCTCGGGCATCAGCGCGTAGTCCGGGATCACCCCCACGCGCTGCCAGCCCTCGCGCTCGTACAGCCGCTCGGCATCGGGGTTCGCGGTGTCGAGCACCAGCAGCGTCTTGCCATGCTCACGCGCCAGCGCCTCGGCCGCGCGCATCAGCGCGGCGCCGGTGCCCTGGCGGCGCGAGCGGCGGTGCACCAGCATCTTGCAGAGGTCGGCGCGGTGCGGTTGGTTGTCGGGCTGGTCGAGCACCAGCTGCACGGTGCCGACGATGCCTTGCGCGTCTTCGGCGACCAGCAGTGCGCGCTCGCCGCTGGCGACGCCCTGGGCCACGCGAGACCAGAAGGCCTGCGCGCGCTCCGGCGCGAAGGGTTGCATGAAGCCGACCGATGCGCCGCCGTCGACGCAGTCGATCAGCACCGCGGACAGGGCGTCGATGTCGGCCGGCGTCAGGGTGGCGAGGCGCCGAACGGTCAGGTCGGGGGAGGGCATTTCATCTCCAGGGGGCGGTTTCGGTGGTGATCACGACGGCATAGCGGGCCGGCTTGCGCGTCGGGTTGTGGTAACTCATCGGGCGGTCGAGCACCATCGCCAGGCAGTCGCCGGCGTTCAGGCGGTGCCGCTCGTCGCCGAGCGCAATCGCGATGCTGCCTTCGAGCACCCACACCTGCTGGTGCACGCGCGGCGTGCGTGCGGCCGTCTCGTAGTTGACGCGTGCGCCGGCCGGGAAGGCCACCTCGACGATCTGGATCGGCGATGCGAAGCCGGGCGGCGAGACGTTGCGCCGCACATAGCCCGAGGCCGGGTCGCGCCACAGCAGCTGGTCGGCCAGCCGAGACACCGGTGCGGCGTCGGCCCCGGGCGCCTCGAACAGCGACGCGAGCGGCACGCCGAGGCCGGTGGCCAGCTTCTCGAGCACGACGGCGGTCGGGCTGCTTTCGCCACGCTCGATCAGCGAAATCATCGAGCGGCTGACGCCGCAGTGCGTGGCCAGCTCGTCGAGCGACAGGCCGCGCGCTGCACGCAGCTCGCGCACGTTCTGCGCGATGCGATCGGAGAGGGAGGAGGTCGGTGTATCTTCCATTGGAATAATCATCCAATATGTTGGATAGGAATGTCAAGAGAGATGGAAGCGAGCGCCGCGGTCAGGCGAAAATGAGCCAACGGATCAACGCCGTACTTCAACGACTCCATCCAGGGATGCCATGCGCCGATTCAGTCTTCACCACCTCACTGCGGCCCTCCTGCTCGCCATGCCGTTCGTGGTATCGGCGGCCGACACGCTGTTGCCGCCCGGCAGCGGTTGGGAAGGTCGCAGCGGCCCGCAACTGGCCGCCGAATGGTGGCAGTGGGCTTCTGCCGAGCCGGACGAAACCAATCCGGTGCAGGACCTGAGCGGCGCGCAATGCGCCGTGGGTCAGCGCGGCACCCTGTGGTTCCTGGCCGGCGGGTTCGGTTCGTCGCTGATCCAGCGGACCTGCACGGTGCCGGCCGGCAAGGCGCTCTTCTTCCCGATCATCAACATGGCGTACTACCCACAGCGGGGCAACACCGCCTACACCTGTGCGCGGGCGCGATCACAGGCGGCGCTGAACAACGATGCGGCGGTGGACTTGTTCGCCGAGATTGACGGCGTGCCGGTGCCCGAGCCAAAGCGCTTTCGCGTCGCGACCGAGCAATGCTTCAACATCTTCGGTCGTATCGCGCAGGCCGACCGGCCTTACGAGGGCTACCCTGCCGCCACGGACGGCTACTGGTTGCTGCTGAATCCGCTGCCCAAGGGCCGGCATGTACTGAAGTTCGGCGGTCGCTACAACCGAAGTTCGACGGCCTACGGCCGCTCGCTGCAGGACATCGAGTATCGGCTCAACGTGCAGTGAGCCCACCGCATGTCGCGCCGCAACCTCCATGGCATCAACTCGATCGTGATCGGCGCGCTGGCGCTGTGGCTGATCGCCGGCGTCAAGCGCCTGCAGGTCTACCGCGACACGCATGCCGGCTACCTGCTGGACGTGCTCGATCGCATGGGATGGCTCGCGGATTCGTCGCGCAGCGACGCGCAGCTGAAGGCCTGGAATCCGTTCTCGCTGAACGACGGCACGGCGATCACTGCGGCGTTCGGGTTCGCCATCTACCTGGCGCTGGCGGCAATCGGCTCGGCGCTGTGGGCGCAGCGGCGCGACGAGGACAACCTCTACCTCAGCGCCGGCTTCATGTGCGGGTCGTGCGCGCTGGTGTATGCGGACTATGCGTGGGGCATGGCAGCGATGCTCGCGGGTGCCGCCGCGATGCTGCTGTTGCGTTCCCGCCAGCGGACACTCAGCCCGCGATGAGCCTGGCCACCAGCGGCATCAGCAAGGCCGCCAGCACCACCTGCAGCCCGAGCGCGATGCCGGCGTAGGCACCGGCCTCGTCGTTGACCTGCAGCGCGCGGGCCGCGCCGATGCCGTGCGAGGTGGTGCCGAGCGCGAAGCCCCGCACCGCCCAGTCGGTGAACCCGAGGGAGTTGAAGAGCCAGCGTGCCGACAGCGCACCGGCCATGCCGGTCAGCACCGCGAACACCGCCGCCAGGGCCGGCACGCCGCCGATCTGCTCGGCGATGCCCATCGCCACCGGCGCGGTGACCGATTTCGGCGCCAGCGATCGGACCACGTCGGCGGGCATGCCGAACGCAAGGCCCATCGCGACCGCGCTGGCCGCGGCCGCGCTGCCGCCGGCCAGCGCCGCGATGACCAGCGCGACGCCGCGACGCCGCATCTCGTGCCGCCGCAGCCACAGCGGCCAGCCGAGCGCGACGACCGCCGGCCCCAGCAGCACATGCACGAACTGCGYGCCGGCAAAGTAGGTCGGGTAGGGCGTCTTCGTCGCGAGCAGCACGCAGCCGATCACGACCACCGACCACAGCACCGGATTGGCCCACGCGGCGCGGCCGACGCGCTCGTGGCCGGCCTGCACCAGCACGTAGGTCACGAGCGTGGCCGTCAGCCCGAACAGCGGCGTGGTCGACAGGTAGACCCAGAGCTGCACGAAGTCAGCCATCGTGCGGCTCGCGCGGCGCCTGCGAATCCGGTGGCGACCGCAGCAACGCGCGCAGCACCAGGCCGGTGACCACCATGCCGCTCCAGGTCGACACGCACACCACGACCAGCAGCTGCCAGCCCCAGGCCGACACCAGGTCGAGGTGCGTGATCACGCCGACGCCGACCGGCACGAACAACAGCGACAGGTGCGTCAGCAGCAATTCGGCCGCGGCCTGCACCGGCGCACGCACGGCCTGCCAGTGCAGCAGGGCCAGCAGCAGCGCCAGGCCGATCACCGGGCCGGGGATCGGCAACGTCAACGCATGGGCGATGGCTTCGCCGGTGGCCTGCAGCAACAGCAGCCAGGCGAGGCCGCGCAAGGCGTTCATGGCTGCCTCCCGCGGCCGATCATCCACGCGGCGCTCAATCCGCTGAGCAGCGCGAGCGCGGCACACACGCCCATCACCTGCCGGAAGCCGGCCACGAAGGCGCCGCCGATCGCCTGCTGCAAGGCCGGCCTGAGCGCGGCGTCCAGCCCGTCGGGCAACGCGATGCCGGCGAGCCGGTCCTGCTGCTGCCGGATCGCATCGGCCACGCCGGCCGGCAGCGACAGCGCCTGCATCGACTCCGCGAGCTGGTGGTTGAAGCCGTGCGCCATCAGCACGCCGAAGCCGGCGATCGCCAGCAGGCCGGCCGCGCGCGACACCGCGTTGTTGACGCCCGAGGCCACGCCGGCCGCTTCGGCACCGACCGCATTCATCACGGTGGTCGTCAGCGGCGCGACCGTGATCGCCATGCCGAGGCCCAGCACGAAGGTGGCGGGGAAGAAGCCCGTCCAGTAGCCGCTGCCGACGCCCGGCACCATGAACAAGGCGAAGCCGGCGGCGGCCACCAGCGGGCCGACGATCAACGGCAGGCGCGGCCCGGTGCGGTCGACGATGTGCCCCGCGGCCCGCGACAGCGCGAACATGATCGCGATGAACGGCAGCATCGCGGCACCTGCGGCTGCGGCACCGTAGCCCTGCACCTGGATCAGGTTGAGCGGCAGGAAGTACAGCCCGCCGCCGAGCGCGGCATACAGCAGCAGCGTCAGCAGGTTGGCGCCGGCGAAGTCGCCGATGCGGAACAGGCGCAGCGGCACCATCGGTGCGGCGCTGCGGGCTTCGACAAGGAGGAATCCTGCGAGGCCGGCGATGCCGATCGCAAGCGCCGCGAGCACGTCGGCCGATCCCCAGCCGTGCAGCGGTGCCTGCACCAGCGCGAACACGATGCCGGCGAGGCCGAGCGTGACGAGCACGGCACCCGGCACGTCGATCGCCGAGGTGTCCGCGTTGTTGCGGCTCTCGGGCACGCGGGTGGCGCAGATCAGTAGCAGCACGGCACCGAGCGGCAGGTTCACGAGGAAGGCCCAGGTCCAGCGCCAGTGCTCGACCATCCAGCCGCCGAGCACCGGGCCGACGGCCGCGGCGACGCCGCTCAGCGCCGACCAGGTGCCGATCGCGCGCCCGCGCTCGGCCTGCGTGAAGTTGGCGCCGATCAGCGACAGGCTGCCCGGCACCAGCAGCGCCGCGCCGATGCCTTGCAGCGCGCGCGCCGCGATCAGCAGGTCGGCCGACGGCGACAGCGCGCAGGCCGCCGACGCGACGGTGAACAGCGCGACGCCCGCCATGAAGACGCGCCGCCGCCCGAGCCGGTCGCCGAGCGCGCCACCGGCCAGCAGCAGCGACGCGAGGAACAGCGCATAGGCCTCGACGATCCACTGCAGCTGCGCCGCGCTGGCGTTCAGCTCGCGCTGGATCGCGGGCAGCGCGACGTTGACGATGCTGCCGTCGATGAAGGCCATCCCCGAGCCGAGGATCGCGGCGGCCAGCGTCCAGCGCTGCCCGCTGGCCGGCGCGCCAGCGCACGGCGCACCATGCAGGATGGCGACCTTGTCGCAGGGGGTCTGGCCGGCGGGGTTCACGGGCTCGCCTGTGCCTGCCCGTCCAGTCTCACCAGCGTCCTGAGCGCCAGTTCCACGACCTCGCGCGTCGTCGCCGCGCCGGTGACGCGCAGCGCCTCCTGGAGGAGAGCGTCGTCGATCAGGATGCGAGTGCGCATGGCGTACCTCATGGTCTGTGCGCACGCATCCTATCCGGCTGGCCTCCACGCTGCCCGACAATCGCCCGCATGACGCCGATCCGCTGCTGCCTGCTTGCCCTCACCACCCTGCTCATCGCGACTGCGAGCGTCGCGCAGCCGGCCCCTCCCGTCGCGCCGAACCTCGTGCTGGTGCTGCAGGCCCCTGATCGCGCGTTCCCATTGGCCCTCGTGCGGGCCGGCACGTTCGCGCCGTTCGAGCTGACCGCGGAGTCACTGCAGCCGGGCCAGCGCGTACAGCTTCACCAGGCCGGTGCACGCATCCGCGAGGCGCGCGTCGATCGTTTGCAGATCGAAGAACGCCAAGGCTGTTCCGACGGCAGCCATGCGGTGCTGACGCCGCCATTGCCGGGCGCGAGCGACGCGACGGCGCTGGTGACGACGCGTGCGCTGAAGGACCTCGGCGTCGAGCGCGCAGCCGCCGCCACCGAGGCCGATCGGCGCGCCGCCCGCGAGGTCGCCCGCACCATCCTGGCGCGCCACCAGGCACCCGCCGCGGCGCTGGCCGACACGCTCGCGGCCCTGCGCGTGTCCGTGGTGCGCATCGAGCGCGCAGGCCAGCCCGTGCTCGTCGTGTCGTCGCACATCGAGAACCAGGACAACGTGCAGACGCTGTTCTTCGTTGCCGAGCGCAACGCCCAGGGCGTCTACGCCGCCACCCATGAAGAATTCTTCCGCGGCGGTGCCGGCGCGTCGGCACTGATGGAGATGGACTTCGTCGATCACGCCGACCTCGACGATGACGGCGTCGCCGAGCTGGTCTACGCCTACGCCGGCTACGAGTGGTCGGGCTATGGCGTGCTGAAGCGCGCGGCCGGCGGCTGGACGGCCGTGCATGCGCAGGCGGTCGGCGGCTGCTGAGGCGGTGTTGTCGGTCGCGCCGTCGGCGTGTACTGTTGGGGCTCCAACAGATCGACCCCAGGAGGAACCCATGGTCTACGGTCTCACGCCGCTCGGCGTCATCCACACGCTCATCTCGCTCATCGCGGTCGCCGCCGGCCTGGTCGCGTTGTTCCGCGACAAGCGCATCATCGCCGGCACCACCACCGGCCGCATCTACATCTGGGCCACGGTGCTGACCTGCCTCACCGGCTTCGGCATCTTCCAGCATGGCGGTTTCGGCAAGCCGCACGTGCTGGGCATCGTGACGCTGGTCGTGCTCGGCGTCGCGTGGCTGGCCGGCCGCCGCAGGCTGTTCGGCGGCGCGTCGCCGTACGTCGAGACCGTCAGCTACTCGCTCACTTTCTTCTTCCACATGATCCCCGGCGTCACCGAGACGACGACGCGGCTGCCGCTGGGCAAGCCGCTGCTGCCGAATGCCGATGCCCCGGAACTGCAGGCCGTCGCCGGCGCGCTGTTCCTGGTGTTCCTGATCGGTGCCACCTGGCAGTGCCTGCAGCTGCGCTCGCGCAGCCGTCCGGGCCTCACTGCAGCCACGCCCGCCGCCTGACCTGCCGATGACCCTTCAGCGCACGGCGTCTCACCTCAGCATCACCGTCAACGATGTGGCCCGCGTCGCCGGCGTCTCGGCGATGACGGTGTCGCGTGCGCTGAACCGGCCTGAGAACGTGCCGGCCGCCACGGTCGAGAAGGTGCGCGCCGCGGTGGCGCAGACCGGCTACGTGCCGAACCGCGCGGCCGGCGCGCTGCGCTCGAGCCGCAGCCGGCTGGTGGCGGCGGTGGTGCCGACGCTGTCGGGGCCGATGTTCCTCGAGACGCTGGAGGCGCTGACCACCGGCCTGGCCGCGCGCGGCTACCAGCTGATGGTGGGGCAGAGCGGCTACAGCGAAGCGCGCGAGGACGAACTGCTGGCCGACATCATCGGCCGCCGCCCCGACGGCATCGTGCTGACCGGCGTGCTGCACACCGCGCAGGGCCGGCAGCGCCTGCTGGCCTCGGGCATCCCGATCGTCGAGACCTGGGACCTGATCCCCGACCCGATCGACGTGCTGGTCGGTTTCTCGCACGAGGCGGTCGGCAAGGCGGTGGCGGGCTTCTTCGCCGAGCGTGGCCGGCAACGGCTCGCGGTGATCGGCGGCGACGACCCGCGCGCGCGCCGCCGTGCCGAGGCCTTCGCCGCCGAGGCGCTGGCGCGCGGGCTGGCCGCGCCGGTGTTGCAGTACGTGCCCGCGCCGACCCGGCTGGGCCATGGCCGCAGCGCGCTGCGCGACCTGCTGCGCGGGCAGCCGCGGGCCGACGCGGTGTTCTGCAGCTCCGACCTGCTGGCGCTCGGCGTGCTGACCGAGGCGCGCGCCTGCGGCATCGACGTGCCGGCGCAACTGGCCGTGGTCGGCTTTGGCGACCTGAATTTCGCGGCCGATCTCGAGCCGGCGCTGAGCAGCGTGCGCATCGATCCGCGGCAGATCGGCGACCTCGCGGCGCAGTGCATCGTCACGCGCGCCAGTGGCGAGGCGCTGCAGTCGCGCGTGATCGACGTCGGCTTCTCGATCGTCGAGCGGGCCAGCAGCTGATCGGGTAAACCCGCATGACAGGGGTGGTCGCCAGCGCGTATTGTTAACGTTAACAATCCAGGAGACATCCCATGCACACGCTGTTGTCCAGGCTGGCGCTCGCGTTGATCCTCGGTGCCGTGTCGATGGCTGCCGCGCACGCCGAAGCGTGGCCCGACAAGCCCGTCACGCTGCTGGTGCCGTTCCCGCCCGGCGGCTCGACCGACACCGTCGCGCGCGCCATTGCGCCCAAGCTGGGCGAGGCGCTGCACCAGACCTTCATCGTCGACAACAAGGCGGGTGCCACCGGCACCATCGGTGCGGCGCTGGTCAAGCGCGCGGCGCCCGACGGCAGCACCTTCCTCGTCACCTCGCTCGGCCCGCTGGTGATCGCGCCGCACCTGCTGAAGAACGTGCAGTACGACGCGCTGAAGGATTTCGACCTGATCACGATCGCGGTGCAGGCGCCCAACGTGCTGGTGGTGCCGGCCGCGTCGCCGCACAGGAGCGTGGCCGACGTGATCGCGTTCGAGAAGGCCAACCCCGGCAAGATGACGTTCGCATCGTCGGGCAACGGCTCCAGCGACCACCTGACGGCCGAGCTGTTCTGGCAGCTCACCGGCACCAGCGGCTCGCACATCCCGTACAAGGGCGGCGCGCCGGCAATCTCCGACCTGCTCGGCGGCCAGGTCGAGGCCTCGTTCCAGAACGTCAACGCGGTGCTGCAGCACATCAAGGCCGGCAAGCTGCGGGCGCTGGCGGTGACCGGCGACAAGCGCTCCGCGGTGCTGCCCGAGGTGCCGACCTTCGACGAAGCGGGTGTCAGGAACCTCGCCGTCTACTCGTGGCAGGGCATCGCGGCGCCGAAGGGCCTGCCGGCCGACGTGCGCGCGAAGGCGCATGCCGCGATCGTCGCCGCGCTGAACGACCCGCAGGTCAAGCAGCAGTTCGTCTCGGTCGGCATGGAGATCGTCGGCAACACGCCGGCGCAGTTCACCGCCTTCCAGCAGAAGGAATTCGCGCGCTGGAAGACCGTCATCGAGACCGGAAAAATCACCGCAGACTGAATCAAGACCACCGACCCATGAGCACACCCACCATCACCGCGCTGCGCGCGATCCCCGTCGCCGGGCGCGACGACATGCTGCTGAACCTGAGCGGCGCGCACGGCCCGTTCTTCACCCGCAACCTGCTGATCCTGACCGACAGCGACGGCCGCACCGGCGTCGGCGAGGTGCCCGGCGGCGAGAAGATCCGCCAGACGCTCGAAGACGCGGCGCCGCTCGTCGTCGGCCAGCCGATCGGCAACCACCAGCAGGTGCTGCAGCGCGTGCAGCAGGGCTTCGCCGACCGCGACAGCGGCGGCCGCGGGCTGCAGACCTTCGATTTGCGCACCACCATCCATGCGGTCACCGCGATCGAATCGGCCTTCCTCGACCTGCTCGGCCAGCACCTGGGCGTGCCGGTGGCGGCGCTGCTCGGCGAAGGCCAGCAGCGCGATGCGGTCGAGATGCTCGGCTACCTGTTCTTCGTCGGCGATCGCACGCGCACCGACCTGCCTTATGCGGATGGTGCGCAGGAGCCCGAGGCCGCCGACGACTGGTTCCGCCTGCGCCACGAGAAGGCGCTGGATGCCGATGCGATCGTGCGCCTGGCCGAGGCCGCGCAGGCGCGCTACGGCTTCAACGACTTCAAGCTGAAGGGCGGCGTGCTGCGCGGCGATGAAGAGGTGGAGGTAATCCGCGCGTTGCACGAGCGCTTTCCGACGGCGCGCATCACGCTCGACCCGAACGGCGGCTGGCTGCTGAAGGACGCGATCCGGCTGATGCGCGACATGCGCGGCGTGGTCGCCTATGCCGAGGACCCGTGCGGCGCCGAGGCGGGCTTCTCCGGCCGCGAGGTGATGGCCGAGTTCCGCCGCGCCACCGGCCTGCCGACCGCCACCAACATGATCGCGACCGACTGGCGCCAGCTGAGCCACGCGCTTGCGCTGCAGTCGGTYGACATCCCGCTGGCCGACCCGCATTTCTGGACSATGSMMGGCTCSGTKCGCGTCGCGCAGRYCTGCCRSRMCTGGGGSCTCACMTGGGGCTCGCAYTCSAACAACCACTTCGACGTCTCGCTCGCGATGTTCACGCAGGTCGGTGCCGCCGCACCCGGCAAGGTCACCGCGATCGACACCCACTGGATCTGGCAGGACGGCCAGCGCCTCACGAAAGAGCCGCTGCGCATCGAAGGCGGCCATGTGCAGGTGCCGAAGCAGCCCGGCCTGGGCGTCGAGCTCGACATGGACGAGGTCGAGAAGGCCCACCAGCTGTACCGCCAGCACGGGCTGGGATCGCGCGACGACGCGGTCGCGATGCAGTACCTGATCCCCGGCTGGACCTTCGACCCGAAGCGGCCGGCCCTGGACCGCTGACCTCGACCGCTGGCCTGGATCGTTGAACACGTCACGAACGGGCCGGATCCCGCTCAAGTGGCGCGGCCGGTTGTCGATAAGCCTGCGTCTTCCTCTATCCGACGCACCATGCTCCTCGACAACCTTTCCATCGGCAAGCGCCTCACCGTCGTCCTCGGCCTGATCCTCGGGCTGTCGGTCGCGAGCAGCCTGTATGCGGTGTACACGCTGAAACGCACCAGCGCCGAGATCGACGTGATGATCTCGGACAACGTGAAGACCGAGCGGGCGCTGACCGACTGGCTGCGCTTCACCACCTCGGGCGTGCAGCGCGCCGCGGCCATTGCCAAGAGCAGCGACCCGAGCCTGATCGAGTACTTTGCCGGCGCCACCGCCGAATCGATCAAGCAGACCACCGAGCTGCAGAAGCAGATCGAGCCGCAGATGAACCGGCCCGACGAGCGCCGCCAGTACGAGAAGGTCAGCGAGCTGCGCAAGGGCTACCTGGCCGCGCGCGAGGAGGTGAGCAAGCTGAAGCTGGCGGGCGATGCCGACGGTGCCAGCCGCTCGTTCAGCGAGCAGTTCGAACCCAGGTCGCGCGAGTACATCGCCGCCGTGCAGGAGTTGTGCAATGCGCAGCGCGAGCAGCTCGACGCCAACGCGCGCGCCGCCGAAGCGCGCCGCGCCAGCGCGAACACGCTGCTGATGGTGAGCGCGGTGCTGTCGCTGCTGGTCGGCGTGACGCTGGCCGTGTCGCTGACGCGCAGCATCACCACGCCGCTGCGCCGCGCCGTCGCGATGGCCGACGCGATCGCCCGCATGGACCTGAGTGCCGCGGCGCAGACCCGCTATGCGCCGGACGAGACCGGCCGGCTGCTGCGCTCGATCGATGCGATGCGCACGGCGCTCACGCGCACGCTGAACGAGGTGCGCGGCGTGGCCGACGGCATCTCGACGGCCAGCACGCAGATCGCGACCGGCAACCAGGACCTGAGCGCGCGCACCGAGCAGGCCGCGAGCAGCCTGCAGCAGTCGGCTGCGTCGATGGAGCAGCTGACCGGCACCGTGCGCCAGAGCGCCGAGAGCGCGTCGCAGGCCGCGCAGCTCGCGTCGTCGGCGGCGCAGGTCGCGCAGCGCGGCGGGCAGGTGGTGTCCGAAGTCGTGTCGACGATGGACGAGATCAATGCCAGCTCGAAGAAGATCGCCGACATCATCGGCGTGATCGACGGCATCGCGTTCCAGACCAACATCCTCGCGCTGAATGCGGCGGTGGAAGCGGCGCGGGCCGGTGAGCAGGGCCGCGGTTTCGCGGTGGTCGCGAGCGAGGTGCGCAGCCTCGCGCAGCGCAGTGCCGAGGCGGCCCGCGAGATCAAGGGCCTGATCGGCCAGAGCGTCGACCGGGTCGAGGCCGGCAGCCGGCTGGTGCAGGACGCCGGCTCGACGATGGACGAGATCGTCGTCAGCGTGACGCGCGTGACCGACATGATCAGCGAGATCAGCGCCGCCTCGGGCGAGCAGAGCCAGGGCATCGGCCAGGTCAACGTGGCGGTGAGCCAGCTCGACCAGATGACGCAGCAGAACGCCGCGCTGGTCGAGGAATCGGCCGCGGCCGCCGAGAGCCTGAAGGACCAGGCGCTGCGGCTGAGCGGGATCATCGGGACGTTCCGGCTGAGCGGACAGGGAATGACCCTGGCGTGAGTCCGTGCGGGCTTGGCGGGGCCGCCAGCGTTTGATAGCGTTCGGCCCATGCCATCCAACGACGTCACAGGAAAACGGTTCGCGGCTTCCGCATGCGAGGAGATCGCTCAAGGCGACGGTGCCGGCAAGCGTGAGGTGATCTGCGACGCGCTGCGGGCCGAGATCCTCAAGGGTTCGGACAGTGGAGCCAGTATTCCCGCTGAGCGCGTGTTCGCCGAAGTGCGCGCGGCACTCGCAGCGGGCGGCGCGGCCGCATGACGGAGGGCTATTCCGGCACGCCGCTCGCGAAGAAGCTCGGCCTGAAAGAGGGCTGCACCGTTGCGATTCTTGACGAACCACCGGGCTACCGGACGCTGCTGGTGCCGGTACCGGCCGGTGTCGAGTTCACGAGCCGGGCGACCGGCATCACCGACATCGCGCATGTCTTCGTCACGAGGCGCGATGACCTGGCAGCGCACCTGCCTTCGCTGCGCAAGGTGCTGAAGCCCGATGCAGCGCTCTGGGTCTCGTGGCCCAAGAAGGCCTCGAAGATGCCGACCGACATCACCGAGGACACGATCCGCGAACTCGCGCTGCCGCTGGGCTTCGTCGACGTCAAGGTGTGCGCCGTCGACGCGGTGTGGTCGGGGCTGAAGCTCGTCGTGCGCAAGGAATTGCGCAACGAGCAGCGTCGCCCCTGATGCGCCCGCACGGCAGAATCGCGCCGATCATCATCGAATCCGGGGAGGAAGAATGACGGCACAAGGAATCCGCCAGCGCGCTGCTGCGCTGGTGTGGGCGCTCGGATGCGCGTCGGCACCGGGCGTGTGATGCGACGCGTCACGCGGATCGCGGCCGGTCTCGCGACCAGTGCGATGCTGGTCGCGCTGGCCAGCCTGGGTGCCGGCGAGGCGCTCAGTTCGCCGGCCGCACGCACCATCGGCGCGGCGCCCGCCGACCTGCAGGCCGAGACCGTGTCGATCCCGGACGGCCGCGGCGCCACGGTCGCCGGCTGGTTCATCCCGGGCCGGCCGGGTCGCGGCGCCGTGCTGCTGCTGCACGGCGTGCGGGCGGACCGGCGCGCGATGATCGAGCGCGCCCGGCTGCTGTCGCGTGACGGCCATGCCGTGCTGCTGATCGACCTGCCCGCGCACGGCGAGAGCAGCGGCGAGCGCATCACCTTCGGGCTGCGCGAAGGCGCCGGGGTGCGCACGGCACTGGCCGAGTTGCGGCGGCGCCTGCCGGGCGAGGCGATCGGCGTGATCGGCGTTTCACTCGGTGCCGCGTCGCTGGTGCTGGCGCACGCCGAGCCGGCGCCCGATGCCGTGGTGCTCGAATCGATGTACCCGACGATCGAGGAGGCCGTCGTCGATCGGTTGACGCGCCGTCTCGGACCGGTCGGGTCGGCGCTTGCGCCGCTGCTGCTGTGGCAGCTTCCGCTGCGCACCGGCATCTCGCCCGATCAACTGCGCCCGGTCGACGCGATCGCCTCGCTGAAGGCGCCAGTGCTGGTCGCCAGCGGCACGCGCGACCAGCACACCACCCTCGCCGAAAGCCGGCGCATCTTCGACGCGGCGCGTGAGCCGAAGCAGTTCTGGGCGGTCGACGGTGCGGCGCATGTCGACCTTTTCAACGCCGGCCCCGAGGCCTACCGGAAGACCGTGATCGCTTTCCTGGACCGGTACCTGGTCCGCTGACCCCTCTTCCTCAGGCATTTCGACACGCCCCTTACCGGTGCGAACCCGCTGCGGCGGCATACGGCCCCGCAAGCCGCTAGCATCGCCCGGTCATGGAATTCAGTCCCGAAYTGTTCGCGGCGTTGGTCGCCGCAGTCGCCTTCATCGCCGGCCTGTGGCTCGTGCGAGCCCGCCGCCGCCAGACCCGCACCCGCGGTGGCAGCGGCCGTGCGCGCGGCCCGGCCAACCTGCGCTTCACCTGCGCCAACTGCACCAAGCAGTTCACGCACTCGCGCCGCACGCTGGTCGCCTACGAGCAGGGCTCGCGCCAATTCTTCTGCAACGCCTGCCACACGCGCTGGCGCGGCTCTCAATCGGTGATCCAGAACCGCACCCACGGGCCCGGCGAGATGCTGGCCCGCCGCGATGCCCAGCAGGCCAAACAGGCGCATCTGGCCGAGGCGGCCAAGCGCGTGCAGCCGCCTGCGCCAGGCACGGC
>NZ_JBFUCB010000082.1:0-15249 GCF_056405435.1 Rhizobacter sp. P1_G5
GCCATCCTGGGCGGCGCGCTCGGCGCCTTCGTCGTCAACAACCAGCCGAAGGTGCTGAAGGCGACGCTGGCAGCGCTGCCGACGCTGCTGAAGGGCTCGAAGTATTCGAAGGCCCGCTACATGGAGCTGCTGGCGCTGCTCTACGACATCCTGCAGAAGGCGCGCAAGGAAGGCCTGATGTCGATCGAGAACGACGTCGAGCGCCCGCACGAATCGGCGCTCTTCAAGAAATACGCGACGGTGGGCAACGACCACCACGTGGTCGAGTTCGTCACCGACTACCTGCGCATGATGGTCTCGGGCAACCTGAACGCCCACGAGATCGAGAGCCTCATGGACAGCGAGATCGACACCCACCACCACGAGGCGCATGCGCCCGCCGCGGCGATCGCCCGGCTGGCCGGCGCGCTGCCGGCGTTCGGCATCGTGGCCGCCGTGCTCGGCGTGGTGAACACGATGGGCTCGGTGGGCCAGCCGCCCGCGATCCTCGGCGGCATGATCGGCTCGGCGCTGGTCGGCACCTTCCTCGGCATCCTGCTGGCCTATGCGGTCGCGGAACCACTGGCCGG
This sequence comes from Rhizobacter sp. P1_G5, assembly GCF_056405435.1. Classification (NCBI taxonomy): domain Bacteria; kingdom Pseudomonadati; phylum Pseudomonadota; class Betaproteobacteria; order Burkholderiales; family Sphaerotilaceae; genus Rhizobacter; species Rhizobacter sp. P1_G5. The sequence goes on from NZ_JBFUCB010000082.1 coordinate 570, forward strand.
GCTGATGGAGCAGAAGAACGACGAGAACGGCAAGGAACTGCAGTGCATCAAGACCACGCTGCTCGCGAGCATGCAGGGTTATGCGCCGCAGGTGGCGGTCGAATTCGGCCGCAAGGTGCTGTACTCGACCGACCGCCCGACCTTCGCTGAGCTCGAAGGCCATGTGAAGGGCAAGAAATAATGGCCGGCGATTCGAAGAAGCTGCAGCCGATCATCATCAAGCGCATCAAGAAGGGCGGCCATGGCGCCCACGGCGGCGCGTGGAAGATCGCGTATGCCGACTTCGTGACGGCAATGATGGCGTTCTTCCTGCTGATGTGGCTGCTCGGCTCGACGACCGAGGGCGACAAGAAGGGCATTGCCGACTATTTCCAGGCGCCGCTGAAGGTGGCACTGCTGAGCGGCGGCAGCGGCTCGGGCGATTCGTCGCACGTGATCAAGGGCGGCGGCACCGACCTCACCCGCAGCGGCGGCCAGGTCAAGAAGGGCGATACCGCATCACGCAGCACCATCAACCTGGCGGCGATGAAGGCCGAGCAGCGCCAGGCCGAGGCACAGCGGCTGCAGGTGCTGAAGCAGCACGTGGAAGACGTGCTGGCGGCGAATCCGAAGCTGGCGGCGCTGAAATCCCAGATCCGGCTCGACATGACGCCGGACGGCCTGCGCATCCAGATCGTCGACGAGCAGAACCGGCCGATGTTCGACAGCGGCAGCGCGCTGGTCAAACCCTACATGCGCGAGCTGCTGCAGGAGATCGGCGGCGTGCTGGCCGAGGTACCGAACCGGTTGACGCTGGAGGGCCACACCGACGCCGCGGCCTTCGGCGGCGGTGAGCGCGGCTACAGCAACTGGGAGCTGTCGTCGGACCGCGCCAATGCATCGCGCCGCGAATTGCTGCTGGGCGGGCTGCCCGAGGACCGGATGCTGCGGGTGCAGGGGCTCGCGTCGAGCGCGCTGTTCGACCGCAACGACCCGCTGAGCCCGTCGAACCGGCGCATCAGCATCATCGTGATGAACCGTGAGGCGGAGGACCGCTTCTTCCAGAACACGCCGTTGGCACCGGAACCCGAGGCGCCGGCTGCCGAGGGGGCGCTCACGCCGCCCTCAACTTCCGCCGCGACTGCCCGATAACAGCCGCAAAGCAGCCGATTCCAGGCTCCACACCGTACCACCGCCCCAAGCGACCCAGCGAGGACTCTCATGAGCACCGATTTGAAATTCCTGATCGTCGACGACTTCTCGACCATGCGCCGCATCGTGCGCGGGTTGCTGAAGGAGATCGGCTACAACAATGCCGAAGAGGCCGAGGATGGCGCGGTGGCGTTGAACATGCTGAAGAACGCGAAGTTCGACTTCGTCGTGAGCGACATCAACATGCCGAACATGAACGGCTTCGAGCTGTTGTCGGCGGTGAAGGCCGATGCGAGCCTGAAGCACCTGCCGGTGCTGATGGTGACCGCCGAGGCGCGCAAGGAAGACATCGTGCGGGCGGCGCAGGACGGCGCGGCCGGCTACATCGTCAAGCCCTTCACGAAGGCCACGCTGGAAGAAAAAGTCCAGAAGATCATGCAGAAGCTGGCCACCGCGGCCTGATGCCGCACCAGCCCCCCGACGTACAAGGGAACACATCATGAAGATGGATACGATGGCCACCCTGGCCCCGCCGACGGCTGCGGCCTCGCCCGAGGTCTTCCAGCAGCTCGGCGTGATCACGCGCCAGTTGCACGACACGCTGATGCAGCTCGGCGTGATCCCCAAGCTGCAGACCGCGGCCGACAACCTGCCCGACGCGCGCAGCCGCCTGAACTACATCGCCGAGAAGACCGGTGCTGCCGCCAACAAGGTGCTGAATTCGGTCGACCAGGCCAAGCTCGAGCACGCGAACATTGCCGCCGACACGCGCCGCATCGCGGCGGCCATCGTGGCCGACCCGGTGAAGGCGGTGGCCTCGGGTTCGGTGATGAATTTCGTCAGTGACGTCGAGGCGGCGACCGCACGCATCGACCTGCACCTGACCGACATCATGATGGCGCAGGATTTCCATGACCTGACCGGCCAGGTCGTGGCCAAGGTCGTCGCGCTGGCATCCGACCTGGAAGACAGCCTGGTCAAGCTGCTGGTGCAGGCGGCTCCGCCGGAGCAGGTGCAGAAGGTGGAGTCGTCGATCCTCAACGGGCCGGTGGTGAATCCTGAAGGGCGGACCGATGTGGTGACCAATCAGGGGGAGGTTGACGACCTCCTGGCCAGTCTGGGGTTCTGATTCTTCTCACTGAGTGGGGCTGCGCCGGGTCTCGCCCCGGCGGGCGAGTCACTTTCTTTGTCTTGCCAAAGAAAGTAACCAAAGAAGGCGCCTGAAAACCATACGGTTCGTTCAGTCTCGCTGCGGACAACACTGACGCTTCGGCTGGTGCTCCACATTCATTGGGATTGTTGGCCGTCCGCTACTCGCTGCCGACCAGGCCGTTGCGGATCGCGTAGACCGTCATCTCGGAGTTGTTCGAAAGGCCCAGCTTCTCGAGCACGCGGGCCCGGTACACGCTCACTGTCTTCGGGCTAAGCATCAGCTCCTCCGCGATGTCGGACAAGCGCTTGCCCGACGCGATCATCACCAACGTTTGCAGCTCGCGATCGGATAGCTTCTCGTGCGCCGCTTCGGTGGTCGGCGTCGTCAGGCTTTCCACCAGCATCTGCGCGATCTCCGGGGTCACGTATTTGCGGCCCTGCCCTACGGTGCGCACCGCGGCCACGATCGTCGCGGGGTCGCCGCCCTTGTTCACGTAGCCGAACGCCCCAGCCCTCAGCGCCCGGATCGCATACTGGTCCTCGGGGTACATCGACACCACCAGCACCCGCATCGTCGCGCCTTCGTCCTTCAGCACGTGCAGCACGTCCAGCCCGCTGCGGCCCGGCAGGTTGATGTCCAGCACCAGCACGTCACAACCGCCCGTCGTCCGCAACAACGACCGCAGCTCGGTGTAGTCACCCGCCTCGCCGATCACCTCGATGTCTGGAGCGTCCGACAAGGTGTCGCGGATGCCGCGCCGGATCAACGCATGGTCGTCGCACAGAATCACTTTGATCATCAGATATTCCCCCACACCGTCGGGTCATAAGGCGCCGACGGTTCCTCGGCGAGCTCGAAGTCCAACTCCTCCGACATCATCTCCAGCGGCACCGACAGGATCAACGTCGTCCCGGCCGGCCCGCTGCTCAGGTCCACCCAGCCCCCCACCGTGCCGGCCCGCTCGTGCAACCCACGGATGCCGAACGAACGCACCTTCGCCAGATCGTCATGGTTCAGGCCGCGGCCGTTGTCGCTGATCTCGAGCGACAACACCCCGCCCGCCAATGTCAGGTCGATCTGCACATGGCTCGCCTGCGCATGCTTGGTCACGTTGGTCAACGCCTCCTGCGCCGTGCGATACGCCACCAGCGGCACACCCGCCGGCAACGTGAGATGGTCGTAGCGGCTGCGRAACTCGCAGGTCACGCCGGTGCGCTTCTCGAAACGGCTCGCCATCCACTGCAGCGCCGCCACCAACCCCTGCTCCAAAATCGCCGGCCGCAGGTTGTGCATCACCCGCTGGCTCGCCTCGATCGCATGGCTCACCGTCTCGAGCGCCGAATTGACCCGCGCCAGCACCTCCGGCGAATCGGAATGCCGCGCAATCCACGCCAGGTCGAACTTCAGCGCCGTCAACGAACCGCCCACGTCGTCATGGATCTCGCGCGCAATCGCCGCCCGCTCCGATTCGACGCTGGTCTGCAGATGCTGCGCCAGCTCGTGCACCCGCTGCTTCTGCTCGCCCAGCTCGCGGTCGGCACGCTGGCGCGCCAGCAGCAGCTCGTGCGCCTCCACCGCATGCAGCAGCGCCGGCACCAGCCGCGCCAGGTTGTTCTTCAGCAGGTAGTCGCTCGCGCCATTGCGCATCGCCTCGACCGCGGTGTCCTCGCCGATCTCGCCGGACACCAGGATGAACGGGATGCTGCGCCCGCTCGCCTTCAGCAGGTCCAGCGCCACCAGGCCCGAAAAACCCGGCAGGTTGTAGTCGGACACGATGATGTCCCACTCCTGCGACGGCTCCAGCTCGCGCAGGAACTCGACCTCGGAATCGACCCGCACCGCGTCGACATCGAGCCCGCCGCGGCGCAGGTGGGCCAGCGTCAGGTGATGGTCGAGCTCGGAATCCTCCAGGTGCAGGAGGCGCAGGCGCTGCTCGGCAAGAGGCGGTGACATGGCCCGAGTATGCCAAGCAACCGGTTCGGAGGTGCCAACTTCGCACGCTCCACGGAGCCATTCGAAATGGCTGCGCTTTTCACCGGTGATTGAGCTAATGCTTTCCGCCCCCCTGCCGAAAATGGCAGACAGATAGCACGCCCTGCGCAGGAGCTCCCCTGCGCAGCGCCCCATCCCTCACCTTCGAGCGGAGATTCGGATGCAGATGAACGACGCCAACGATGCCGGCATGCCACCCGCGCCAGCGGGCATGGCATTGCTGGCCGCCGCCGACCTGCAGGACCACCTGATGTCGGCCACCAACGATCTGGAACGCCTTCAGACCCTGCTGGCCGACGCCTGCGACACGCTGATGCAGCGCTTCTACGGCGCCTCGGAACAGATCCGCGTCCTGCGCGAACGCCCCCACTCGGGCGAGGAAAGCGACCAGGTCTTCAGCGGCGTCATGCAGGATCTGGGCGGCGCGGTCACCGCGCTGCAGTTCCAGGACATGGCGTCCCAGCTGATCCATCACACCAACCGCCGGTTGCGCAACTGCGTCGACCGGCTGGCCCGCGAGGCCTTCGCGGATGACGAAGACGGTGAGACCGTGGTCGAGGAAGCCCCGTTGCGACCCAACCCGGTGACCCAGGCCGAAATGGATGTCGGCTCCATCGAGTTGTTCTAGGCCGCCCCTCAAGACTTCAGTCCCACCTACCGAAACAGTTTTCGAGAAATCCGGAGAAACCCATGCATTCCATCCTCGCCGTCGACGATTCCGCCTCCATGCGCCAGATGGTGTCCTTCACGCTGAAGAGCGCCGGCTACAACGTCGTCGAGGCCGTGGACGGCCAGGACGCGTACGAGAAGACCAGCGGTCGCGACTTCGACCTCGTGCTGACCGACCAGAACATGCCCCGCATGGACGGCATCAGCCTGACCAAGAAGCTGCGCGACAACCCGAAGTTCAAGAGCACGCCGATCCTGATCCTGACCACCGAGTCGAGCGACCAGATGAAGCAGGCAGGCCGCAGCGCCGGCGCCACCGGCTGGCTGGTCAAGCCGTTCGATCCGGCCAAGCTGATCGAAGTCATCAAGAAGGTCGTGCGCTGAGCTTCGCGGCTCGCGCACCGACCTGTTCGCCATCGACCAATAACGACATTCCATCCAGGAGCACGCCATGGGCGAGATGACCTCCGAAGGCTCTCAGCTGAGCGCCGGCATCGACCTGAGCCAGTTCTATCAGGTCTTCTTCGAGGAAGCGGGCGAGAACCTCGACCGCATGGAGAAGCTGCTGCTCGACCTCGACATCGAGTCGGCCGACGACGAAGAGCTCAACGCGATCTTCCGCTGCGCCCACTCGATCAAGGGCGGCGCCGCGACCTTCGGCTTCTCCGACGTCGCCGAGCTGACGCACCAGATGGAGACGCTGCTGGACAAGCTGCGCCGCCATGAACTGACCCCGACCGCGCCGATGGTCGACGTGCTGCTGCAATCGGGCGACGCGCTGCGCGCCCAGCTGGCACGCCACCAGGGCAACGGCGGCGACGAACTCGACACCACCGAGCTGCTGTTCAACATCCGCGCGATGGTCGCCGGCGAGGCCCCCCCGGCCGCCACCACCAGCGCCGCACCCGCCGCCGCACCGGCCGCGAAGCCCAAGGCGGCCGCACCGGCTTCGGCGATGCCCGCCCCGTCGGTCGCCGGCCACGCCCGCGTGCTCGAGCTGCGCGTCGGCCCGCTGAAGAACCTGACGGACGCCGACAACCTGGTCGAGCTGTTCAAGGAAATCACCGACCTCGGCACCATCGAGCCGCTGGACAACGGCATGTCGGCCGACGGCATGCGCCGCTTCAAGATCTGCACCACCAGCAGCGACAGCGACCTGCTGGACCTGTTCACCTTCCACGTGGCGCGCGAGCAGGTTGCACTGCTGCCGCTCGGCCCCGGCTACGGCTTCCATGAAGGCTCGCCGGGTGCCCCGGCCGCCACCGCGCCGAGCGAGGCCGACCTCGGCTACGGCTTCTTCGACGACGCCCCGGGCGCACCGAACGCCGCCGCCGCCCCGGCCGCCGACGCCGCGCCGTCCGCCGACGCTGCCGCGCCGGTCGAGTCCGCCAAGCCTGCTGCCAAGCCGGTCGCGAAGGCCGAGAAGGCCCCGGCCGCCGCGGTCGAGGCCTCGACGCTGCGCGTGTCGGTCGAGAAGGTCGACCAGCTGATCAACCTGGTCGGCGAACTCGTGATCACCCAGGCCATGCTGGCCCAGAACAGCCAGGGCCTGGACCCGGCGCTGTACCAGCAGCTGGCCGCCGGCCTTGCCGACCTGGACCGCAACACCCGCGATCTGCAGGAATCGGTGATGTCGATCCGCATGATCCCGATGTCGATGGTGTTCAGCCGCTTCCCGCGCATGCTGCGCGACCTGGCCGCCAAGCTCGGCAAGAAGGTCGACTTCGTGACGCTCGGCGAAGCCACCGAACTGGACAAGGGCCTGGTCGAGAAGATCACCGACCCGCTGACCCACCTGGTGCGCAACAGCTGCGACCACGGCATCGAGACCCCCGCCGACCGCGTCGCCAAGGGCAAGCCCGAGACCGGCACGATCACGCTGAGCGCGTCCCACCAGGGCGGCTCGATCGTCATCGAGGTGCGCGACGACGGTCGCGGCCTGTCGCGCGAGAAGCTGCTGAAGAAGGCCCGCGAGCGCGGCATCCCGGCCCCCGACTCGATGACCGACCAGGAGGTGTGGGGCCTGATCTTCGCCCCCGGCTTCTCGACCGCCGATGTGGTGACGGACGTGTCCGGCCGCGGCGTCGGCATGGACGTGGTCAAGAAGAACATCACCGCACTGGGCGGCACCGTCGAGATCGATTCGGCCGAAGGCTACGGCATGCGCGTCTCGGTGCGCCTGCCGCTGACGCTGGCCATCATGGACGGCATGTCGGTGGGCGTCGGCGAAGAGGTCTACATCCTCCCGCTGTCGTCGGTGATCGAGTCGTTCCAGGTGCAGCCCGACATGGTCAAGACGATCGGTGGCTCCGGCCGCGTGGTCGAGGTGCGCGACGAGTACATGCCGGTGCTGGAGATGGAGCACGTGTTCAACGTGCCGCGCTTCGACTTCGAGCACGTCAGCGGGATCATGGTGGTGGTCGAGGCCGAAGGCGGCCGCGTCGCGCTGCTGGTCGACGAGCTGCTCGGACAGCAGCAGGTCGTCGTGAAGAACCTCGAAGCCAACTACCGCAAGGTCAACGACGTGTCGGGCGCCACCATCATGGGTGACGGCCGCGTGGCGCTGATCCTGGACGTGGGCAGCCTGGTGCGCCGCTCGCGCCACTGACGCTCTTGCCACTGAGACCGGCCCGCGCGAGCGGGCCCCCTTTCGAACAACCGGAGCAGAGTCATGAAGTTGAATGACGTTCGTGTCGGAGTCCGCCTGGGTGGCGGATTTGCCGTCACCCTGGCGCTCCTGTGCCTGATCATGGTCGTCGGCGTCTGGCGCCTGGGCAGCATCGCCCAGGCCACCCAGCAGATGATGGCCGAGCCGCTCGCCAAGGAGCGCCTGGCCGCCGAATGGGCACGCAACGTGTCGATCGGCGTGACCCGCGGCAAGGCGATCGCCAAGAGCCCGGATGCCACGCTCGAAGCGCTGTTCACCGACGATGCCAAGGCCTCGACGGTGCGCGCCAACGAGATCACCCAGGCGCTGAAGGCCTTCCCGACCACGCCCGAGGAGCAGGTGCTGCTCGACCGCATCGCAGAGACGCGCAAGACCTACCTGGTGGCGCGCGACGGGATGATGGCCGCCAAGCGCGCCGGCAACACCGAAGAAGCCACGCGCATCTACGACACCAGCTTCCAGGTCGTCGCGCCGGCCTACGTGACCGTGATGCAGGCCTACGTGGACTACCAGAAGAAATCCATCGACCAGATGGCGAAGCAGATCGATGCCGACGCGCTGCGCGGCCGCCTGCTGATCGGCGTGACCGGCAGCCTCGCGCTGGTGCTGGGCGCCGTGTTCGCCTGGCTGCTGACGCGCTCGATCACGGTGCCGGTGGCCCAGGCGGCGGCACTCGCCGACGCGGTGGCCGGTGGCGACCTGTCGCGCCGGGTCACGGCCGACGGCAGCGACGAGATCGCCGGCCTGATGCGCTCGCTCGGCAAGATGAACGCCAGCCTGCACGACATGGTCACGCAGGTCCGGCAATCGGCCGACAGCATCCAGGTCGCCAGCAGCGAGGTCGCGACCGGCAACCAGGACCTGAGCTCGCGCACCGAGCAGACGGCCTCGAACCTGCAGCAGACCGCATCGTCGATGGGCCACCTGACCGGCACCGTCAAGCAGACCGCCGATTCGGCGCGCACCGCCAACCAGCTGGCCTCGTCGGCGCAAGGCGCTGCCGGCAAGGGCGGCGAGGTGGTGTCGCAGGTCGTCTCGACGATGAACGACATCCATGCCAGCTCGAAGAAGATCGCCGACATCATCGGCGTGATCGACGGCATCGCGTTCCAGACCAACATCCTGGCGCTGAACGCCGCGGTGGAAGCAGCCCGTGCCGGCGAGCAGGGCCGCGGCTTCGCGGTCGTCGCGAGCGAAGTGCGCAGCCTCGCGCAGCGCAGCGCGCAGGCGGCCAAGGAAATCAAGAGCCTGATCGACGCCTCGGTCGACAAGGTCGACTCCGGTTCGCGCCTGGTGGCGGATGCCGGCCAGTCGATGACCGAGATCGTCACCAGCGTGCGCCGCGTCAGCGACATCATCGGCGAGATCACCTCGGCGGCGTCGGAGCAGAGCGACGGCATCGGCCAGGTCAACACCGCAGTGACGCAGCTCGACCAGATGACGCAGCAGAACGCCGCGCTGGTGGAGCAGTCCGCCGCGGCCGCCGAATCGCTGAAGGAGCAGGCAGTGAAGCTGTCGGGCGTCGTGTCGGTGTTCCGGCTGAGCGCCTGACCCACCCCGGGCGCGCCTTCGGGCGTGCCGTGTCCCCCTTTGTCCCCCAGGAGCGCTGCATGCAGTTCAGTTTCCGCAACGCCCGCATCGGCACCCGGCTCGGGCTGGTCTTCAGCCTGCTGGTGCTGCTGATGGTGCTGGCCACCGGCTACAGCGCGATCAAGCTGAAGCAGACCACCTCGACGCTGAAGCGCCTGTCGGCCACCGAATGGCAGATGACGCAGCTGGCGCGCGACTGGAATGCACAGGCCGCGATGAACACGCTGCGCGCGACGACGAATGCACGCCTGGGCACCGGTGAGTTCTCCGACGAGCTGACGAAGCAGTCGAAGGCCACCTCGGCCGCGAACGCCGAGACGATCGCGAAGATCGAGGCGCTGGTGTCCGACCCCGAGATGAAGGCGCTGTTCGACAAGGCGGTGCAAGCGCGCAAGGTCGCACTCGCGTTCCATCCGCAGCTCGATGCGCTGAAGAACAGCGGCGACTTCGTCGCGCTCGAAGCCCTGCTGGCGGGCGATTTCGACAAGACCCGCAAGAGCTACCAGGCGGCCGTCGACGAGCTCGCCGCGCTGGCCACGGCCCGCGCCGCTGCCGCGCAGGAGCATGCAGAGACCGGCACCAACCTCGCGGCCACCGTGGTCGGCGTGCTGGTGCTGGTGTGCGTCGCGATCGCCGGCGGTTTCGGCTGGTGGCTGACCCGTTCGATCGCCGCGCCGATCGGCGAAGCGGTGCGGCATGCCCGCGCGATCGCCGGCGGCGACCTGTCGCAGACGCTGTCGATCCAGGCCGGCGGCGAAGCCGGCGAGCTGGCACGCGCGCTGGCCGACATGCAGGCCTCGCTGCGCCGGCTGGTCGGCGAGGTGCGCAGCACCACCGACAGCATCACGACCGCGAGCGCCGAGATCGCGACCGGCAACCAGGACCTGAGCGTGCGCACCGAGCAGACCGCGAGCAACCTGCAGCAGGCGGCCTCGTCGATGGAGCAGCTGACCGGCACCGTCAAGCAGAGCGCCGATTCGGCCCGCCAGGCCAACCAGCTGGCCTCGTCGGCCGCCGAGGTCGCCGCCCGTGGCGGCTCGGTCGTCGCCCAGGTCGTCTCGACGATGGACGAGATCAATGCCAGCTCGAAGAAGATCAACGACATCATCGGCGTGATCGACGGCATCGCGTTCCAGACCAACATCCTGGCGCTGAACGCCGCGGTCGAAGCCGCGCGTGCCGGCGAACAGGGCCGCGGCTTCGCGGTCGTCGCCAGCGAAGTGCGCAGCCTCGCGCAGCGCAGCGCGCAGGCGGCCAAGGAAATCAAGGGCCTGATCGGCGCCAGCGTCGACCGCGTCGAGGCCGGCTCGCGCCTGGTGGCCGATGCCGGCAAGACGATGAGCGAGATCGTCGGCTCGGTGCAGCGCGTCTCGAACATCATCGGTGAAATCACCGCCGCCTCGTCCGAGCAGAGCGACGGCATCGGCAGCGTCAACGCCGCCGTGACCCAGCTCGACCAGATGACGCAACAGAACTCGGCCCTCGTCGAAGAGAGCGCCGCGGCCGCCGAGAGCCTGAAGGACCAGGCGCTGCGCCTGTCGCAGGCCGTCGGCGCCTTCCGACTCGAACACTGAGACACACCATGCGCATTCAAGACCTCCGCATCGGCACCCGCATCTGGTTCGCCGTCGGCACCTTCATCGTCGCGCTGCTGGCGCTGATCGCCTTCGCCGCGTGGCGCTCGGCCCAGGTGCAGGCGTTCTCCGACGAGGCGCTGGCGCTGTCGGAAACCAAGATCCGCACGGCCGCCCGCTGGGCCGGCCTGACCGAGGCCGCGGTGTCGCGCGCCCAGGCCGGCGCGATCAGCAGCGATCCGTCGGTGCGCGTCGCGTTCAAGGAGACCAACGACAAGGCCATCGCGCAGATCACCGAGCTGCAGAAGCAGCTGAAGGAGCTGCCGCAGACCGAGGCCGAGACGCAGCAGATGGCGAAGATCGCCGCCGACCGCAAGGTCGTGCTCGACACCTCGGCCGAGATCACGAAGAAGAAGGAAGCCGGCGACCAGGAGGGCGCCCGCGCGCTGGCGATGGGCGGCTTCGCGCAGGCCGTCGACACCTACATGCAATCGCTGCGCGGCTTCGTCGCGCTGCAGGAGCAGGCGGCCCAGGCCACGCGCGAACGGCTGTCGGCCGAGCGCCGCAAGACGGTGATGGTGGCGGCCGGCGTGGTCGGGCTGATCATCCTCGGTGCGCTGTTCGGCACCTTCGCGCTCGTCGGCTCGATCCGCCGCCCGCTCGGCGAAGCGATCGCGCTGGCCGACTCGATCGCCGGCGGCGACCTGAGCCCGCGGCCGGCCGTGATGCGCGGCGACGAGATGGGCGACCTGATGCGCGCGCTGCAGACGATGACGGCCGCGCTCGGCCGCGTCGTGCAGCAGGTGCACACCGCCAGCGACAGCATCCGAACCGCCAGCACCGAGATCGCCAGCGGCAACCAGGACCTGAGCGCCCGCACCGAGCAGACCGCGTCCAGCCTGCAGCAGACCGCCTCGTCGATGGAGCAGTTGACCGGCACCGTCAAGCAGAGCGCCGACTCGGCCCGCCAGGCCAACCAGCTGGCCTCGTCGGCCGCTGAAGTCGCGGCACGCGGCGGCTCGGTGGTCTCGCAAGTCGTGACCACGATGGACGAGATCAATGCCAGCTCGAAGAAGATCGCCGACATCATCGGCGTGATCGACGGCATCGCGTTCCAGACCAACATCCTGGCGCTGAACGCCGCGGTCGAAGCGGCGCGCGCCGGCGAGCAGGGCCGCGGCTTCGCGGTGGTGGCCGGCGAGGTGCGCAGCCTCGCGCAGCGCAGCGCCGACGCTGCCAAGGAAATCAAGGGCCTGATCGGCGCCAGCGTCGACCGTGTCGAAGCCGGCTCGCGCCTGGTGGCGGACGCCGGCCAGACGATGAACGAGATCGTCGGCTCGGTGCAGCGCGTCAGCGACATCATCGGTGAGATTACCGCCGCATCGTCGGAGCAGAGCGACGGCATCGGCCAGATCAACACCGCCGTCACCCAGCTCGACCAGATGACGCAGCAGAACTCGGCGCTCGTCGAWGAGAGCGCCGCCGCCGCCGAAAGCCTGAAGGACCAGGCCGCGCGCCTGTCGCAGGCCGTCGGCAGCTTCCGGTTGCAGGCGCACTGAGTCGCCGAACGTTGCCCTTCCGCTTGACCCGAGGTACCCCCATGAACCTGTCCTTCAAACGCAAGATCGGCCTGCTGGTCGGCGCCTCGATCCTGGCGCTGATCCTGCTGACCGTCGCGTCCAGCCTGCGCATGCGCAGCCAGATCGTCGAAGGGCGCAAGGGCCAGCTGGTAACGGCGGTCGAGGCCGCCTACCACATCGCGGCCGGCTTCGAGGCCAAGGCCGCGGCCGGCACGATGAGCAAGGAAGACGCGCAGAAGGCGGCCCGTGACGCGATCCGCGTGGCCCGCTACGGCGCCGAGGCCAAGGACTACCTCTACATCTTCTCGATGGACGGCTCCGCGGTGATGCACCCGCTGAAGCCCGAATGGGACGGCCAGCCGATGATCGGCAAGGTCAAGGACAGCAAGGGCCTGGACATCATCCAGGGCGAGATCGACGTGCTGCGCGCCAGCAAGGACGGCCGCGCCTACCTGATGACCGATTTCCCGCGCCCCGGCAAGACCGAGTCGGTGCCCAAGCTGATGTACGTGATGCAGCTGAAGAACTGGGGCTGGCTGGTCGGCTCGGGCCTGTACATGGACGACGTCGATGCCGAGGTGCGCAGCACCGCCGTGCAAGGCCTGCTGATCACGCTGCTGATCCTGGCCGGCATCGGCGCGCTGGGCATCGTGATCGCCCGCAGCGTGCTGCGCCAGATCGGCGGCGAGCCGAGCGACGCGGTGGCGGTGATGGGCGAGGTCGCGCGCGGCAACCTGTCGGTCGACCTGAGCCAGTCGGTGCCGGGCAGCCTGCTGGATTCGCTGTCGCAGATGGTGCGCTCGCTGCGCACGACGGTGAGCCAGGTGCGCCAGAGCACCGACAGCATCTCCACCGCCTCCGGCGAGATCGCGACCGGCAACCACGACCTGAGCGTGCGCACCGAGCAGACGGCGAGCAACCTGCAGCAGGCCGCGTCGTCGATGGAGCAGCTGACCGGCACCGTCAAGCAGAGCGCCGACTCGGCCCGCCAGGCGAATCAACTGGCCTCGTCGGCCGCTGAAGTCGCAGCCCGTGGCGGCTCGGTCGTCGCCCAGGTCGTCTCGACGATGGACGAGATCAATGCCAGCTCGAAGAAGATCAACGACATCATCGGCGTGATCGACGGCATCGCGTTCCAGACCAACATCCTGGCGCTGAACGCCGCGGTCGAAGCCGCGCGTGCCGGCGAACAGGGCCGCGGCTTCGCGGTGGTCGCCAGCGAAGTGCGCAGCCTCGCGCAGCGCAGCGCGCAGGCGGCCAAGGAAATCAAGGGCCTGATCGGCGCCAGCGTCGACCGTGTCGAGGCCGGTTCGCGCCTGGTCGCCGATGCCGGCAAGACGATGAGCGAGATCGTCGGCTCGGTGCAGCGTGTCAGCGACATCATCGGCGAGATCACCGCCGCGTCGTCGGAGCAGAGCGATGGCATCGGCCAGGTCAACACCGCAGTCACTCAACTCGACCAGATGACGCAGCAGAACGCTGCGCTGGTCGAGGAATCGGCGGCCGCCGCCGAGAGCCTGCGCGACCAGGCCAAGCGCCTGGCCTCGGTGGTCGCGACCTTCCGACTGGAGGCGGGCGAGAGCCTGGTGGCGCAGCCGGTCGCCGCGCCGGCCTTGCCGCCGGCGAAACCGGCCTTCACGCCCAAGCCGGCCGCCAAGGTTGCCAGCACCGCGCCAGCGGCCAGGCCCGCGACACCCGCCCGCGTCGAATCGAAGCCGGTGGCTGCCACCCTGGCCCCGCGCGCCGAACCGCAACCCGCCGTGGTCGCCAGCAAACCGGCCGCCAGCGCCGCGCCGAGCGACGACTGGGAAACCTTCTGAAATCTCCGGACCGCCTGTCATGAACCTGAACAACCTCAGCATCCGCACCAAGCTGATCGGCGGCTTCGGCCTGGTCCTTGCGATCGCGCTCGTGCAAAGCCTGCTGGCGATCGGTCGCCTGGGCCACGTCAACGCGAACGCCGCCGACATCGCCACCAACTGGCTGCCCAGCGTGCGCGCGCTCGGTGAACTGAACAGCGATCTTGCGTCGTACCGCGTGGTGCGCCTGCGCCTCGCGCTGATCGACACCTCTCTCGAGGTCGAGCCGATCGAGGCCTCGCTGAAGAAGGTGGAAGGCAACCTCGAGACCCACCGCGCCGCTTACCAGGCGATGGTCAGCTCGCCGGAAGAGAAGGCCTTGTACGAGCAATTCACGCAGCAGTGGAAGAGCTACCAGGCAATCGGCCCCGAGCTGCTGCGCATGGCCAAGGAAATGGACACCGCCGGCATCAAGAAGCTGTTGAACGGACCGGGCGGCCAGTCGTACACCGATGCCCGTGCGC
>NZ_JBFUCB010000083.1:0-15243 GCF_056405435.1 Rhizobacter sp. P1_G5
GAGCACCACCGTGAACAGGTCCTCGCGCGCGAAGCCCTTCACCACCTTCGGCGATTCGGGCGCCACCGCGACCGGGTTGCTGTTGTAGACCACCAGCGCCTCGATCTTCGGGCCGAATGCCGCCGAGCCCTCGCGCAGCAGGTCGTCGCCGATGGTGCTCATGTTGATGGTGCGCGGGCGCCGGCCGGCCAGCAGTTCGGGCCGCTGCAGCGCGGCCTTGTCGGGATGGAACCAGCCCGACGCCGACAGCAGCATGCCGCCCGCGCGCTGCCGCCACGCGCCGGTCAGGCACGGCAGGATCGCCACCAGCCGCACCGCATTGCCGCCGCCGCGCACGCGCTGCATGCCGTAGTTCAGGCGGATCGCGGCCGGCTTGGTCGTGCCGTAGTCGCGCGCCAGGCCCCGCACCTCGTCGGCGCTGATGCCGCAGGTCTCGGCGGTGCGCTCGGGCGTCCAGGCCATCGCGCGCTCGCGCAGCGCCGGCCAGCCTTCGGTGTGGCGTTCGATGTAGTCAGGATCCAGCCAGTCGTTGACGACCAGCTCGCGCATCAGCCCGAGCGCGAGCGCGCCGTCGGTGCCCGGCAGCAGCGCGATGTGCTGGTGGCATTTGTCGGCCGTCTCGGTCTTGCGCGGATCGATGCAGACCAGCTTCGCGCCGTTGCGCTTCGCCGCGTTCGCGAAGGTCCAGAAATGCAGGTTCGACGCGATCGAGTTGCTGCCCCAGATCACGATCAGCTTGCTCTCGGCGAAATGCTCGACGTGCATGCCGACCTTGCCGCCGTAGGTTGCCATCAGCGCCTCGGCACCGGCCGACGCGCAGATCGTGCGATCGAGCAGCGAGGCGCCCAGCTGGTGGAAGAAGCGCCCGGCCATGCTCTCGCCCTGCAGCAGGCCCATCGTGCCGGCATAGCTGTACGGCACGATGGCCTCGGGCGCGCGCGACGCGATCTCGGACAGGCGCGCGGCGATGTCCGACAGCGCCTCGTCCCAGCTCACCGGCACGAACTGCCCGCTGCCCTTCGGCCCCACCCGCTTCAACGGATGCAGCACGCGATCGGGGCTGTAGGTTCGTTCGGTGTAGCGCGACACCTTGGTGCACAACGCACCGTGCGTGGTCGGGTGATCGGGGTCGCCTTGGATGCGGATCGCACGATCGTTCTCAACGGTCACGCGAATGGCGCAGGTGTCTGGACAGTCATGCGGGCACGCTGCCGCAACAGTTCGGTAACTCATCGCGGAACTATTGCACATGCTTCCGGATGTATGTGCCCGCTAGGTCATGAACCGTAAGTTTTGTACCGATATCGACGGATATCCTTACGGCCCAGCAAACGGCCCGCTGAGTCGTAACAAGCTGCAACAAATTTGTCAACGGAACTTGCCCCATGAAACGTCGTGAACTTCTCAAGAGCGTCGCCGCCGGCAGCGCTGTGTTGGCGCTGCCGGCGCTGGCTCAAAGTGACCGCCGGCTCGTGCTGGGCCAGTCCGCCGCCTTCACCGGCCCGGCGGCGCAGCTGGGCATCCAGATGAACCGCGGCGCCCGCGTGTTCTTCGATGCCTTCAATGCCGCCGGTGGCGCCAACGGCCACACCATCGAGCTGAAGACGCTGGACGACGGCTACGAGCCGGACCGTTGCAAGGCCAACACCGACCGCTTCATCAAGGAAGACGTGTTCGCGCTGTTCGGCTATGTGGGAACGCCGACCTCGCTGGCCGCGCTGCCGCTGGTCAACGACAGCAAGACGCCGTTCTTCGGGCCGTTCACCGGTGCGGAGGCGCTGCGCGAGCCGTTCAGCAAATCGGTCTTCCATGTGCGGGCCTCGTACTACGACGAGACCGCGCTGATCGTGAAGAACCTGACGCAGCTCGGCCTGAACAAGGTCGCGGTGTTCTACCAGAACGACGCGTACGGCAAGGCCGGCCTGGAAGGCGTGACGCGCGCGCTGAAGCCGCTGAACCTCGCGCCGGTGGCGCTGGGCACGGTCGAACGCAACACCGTCGCGGTCAGCCAGGCGGTGAAGGACATCGTCCCGAAGTTTCCCGATGCGGTGGTGCTGATCAGCGCCTACAAGTCGTGCGCCGCGTTCATCCGCGAGGCCCGCAAGGCCGGCTATGGCGGCACCTTCTACAACGTGTCGTTCGTCGGCACGCAGGCGCTGGCCGACGAGCTCGGCAAGGAAGGCCGCGGCGTGATGATCAGCCAGGTGATGCCGTTCCCGTTCTCGACCACCACGCCGATCTCGCGCGAGTACCTGGATGCGGTGGCGAAGGCCGGCGGCGACGCGACGCCGAACTACTCCAGCATGGAAGGCTACCTGGCCGCGAAGGTGTTCGCCGAGGGCCTGAAGCGCGCCGGCCGCGCGCCGTCGCGCGATGCGCTGATCGCCGGGCTGGAGTCGATCCAGAACGCGAACTTCGGCGGCTTCAATGTGCACTTCGGTGCGAAGGACCACGTCGCGTCGAGCTTCGTCGACGTCTCGATGCTGACCGAAGACGGAAAAGTCCGCCGGTAGGCCCACCCCCGAGGCGCTGCGCGCCTCCCCCTCAAGGGGGCGCCGCCAGTGGCCCGGCAAAGCCGGTTCCACGGCGTCCGTTTGATGGGCTCGGGCACGTTGTGCCGAGCTCCTCAGTTGTAGTTCCCATCGAATTGGAGTTAGTGTGAAACGTCGTCATTTCCTGAGCCTGGGTGCTGCCGCACCGGTGGCCCTGGCCTTCCCGAAGCTGGCGACCGCCGCCTCCACCAAGATCGTGCTCGGCCAGTCGGCCGCGTTCTCGGGCCCGGCCAGCGCGCTGGGCGAGCGCTTCAAGGAAGGCGCGCTGCTCGCCTTCGAGCGCGTCAATGCGCGCGGCGGCGTCAACGGCCGCACGATCGAGCTGCGCAGCGTCGATGACGGCTACGAGCCCGACCGCTGCGCCGAGAACACGCAGAAGCTGCTGAAAGACGACGTGTTCGCGCTGTTCGGCTACATCGGCACGCCCACGTCGGTCGCCGCGCTGCCGCTGGCCACCGCGGCGCGCACGCCGTTCTTCGCGCCGTTCAGCGGCGCCGAGGCCCTGCGCTCGCCGTTCAACCGCATGGCCTTCCATGTGCGTGCGTCGTACAACGACGAGACCGCCGAGATCGTCAAGCAGATCACCTCGATCGGCATGCAGCGCATCGGCGTCTTCTACCAGAACGACAGCTACGGCAAGGCCGGCCTGGACGGCATGACGGCGGCGCTGACGGCGCACAAGCTGAAGCCGGTGGGCCTGGGCACGGTCGAGCGCAACACGGTGAACGTGGCGGCCGGCGTCGGCACCATCCTGGCCGACAAACCCGATGCGATCGTGCTGATCAGCGCCTACAAGTCGTGCGCGGCGTTCATCCGCGAGGCGCGCAAGCAGGGCTTCAGCGGCAGCTTCTACAACGTCTCGTTCGTCGGCACGCAGGCGCTGRCCGCCGAGCTCGGCCAGGACGCCCGCGGCGTCGCGATCAGCCAGGTGATGCCGCTGCCGTTCAGCGCCACCGTGCCGATCTCGGCCGACTACCTGTCGGCCGGCAAGGCGCTGGGCGCGAAGTTCGAGCCCAACTACGGCGGCATCGAAGGCTTCGTCGCCGCCCGCACGATGATCGAGGGCCTGCGCGCGGCCGGCGGCAACGCAACGCCGGAGACGCTGGTGACGGCGCTGGAGAACATGCCCGAGCTGAACCTCGGCGGCTTCTTCATCGATTTCAACGACAGGTCGCATGCCGGCTCGAAGTACGTCGACATGACGATCCTGACGGCGGAAGGCAAAGTCCGGCATTGAGTCTGGTAGCCCGGATGCCAATCCGGGTGCGCGTCGGTCGGACTCTTCCCCGGATTGGCATCCGGGCTACGGCAGGCCTGTAAACTGCTTTGCTCCTTCTGAGGGAGCGCTTCCATGCAGTTGATCGAGTCCATCCTGGCCGATGCCGCGGCCGTCACGGCGATCCGACGTGACATCCACGCCCACCCCGAACTCTGCTTCGAGGAGAAGCGCACCGCGGATGTGATCGCGAAGGCGCTCACCGACTGGGGCATTCCGATCCACCGTGGGCTCGGCACCACCGGGGTCGTCGGCATCGTCAAGGGCACCGCAGGCACGAGTGACCGGGCCGTCGGCCTGCGCGCCGACATCGACGCGCTGCCGATGACCGAGAAGAACACCTTCGCGCACGCCAGCACCACGCCGGGCAAGATGCATGCGTGCGGCCACGACGGCCACACCGCGATGCTGCTGGCGGCTGCCAAGCACCTCTCGAAGAACCGCCATTTCGACGGTACCGTCTACCTGATCTTCCAGCCCGCCGAAGAAGGCGGCGGCGGCGCACGCGAGATGATCAAGGACGGCATCTTCAAGCAGTTCCCGATGGAGGCGGTGTTCGGCGCCCACAACTGGCCCGGCATGAAGGTCGGCCAGTTCGCACTGAAGAACGGCCCGTGCTTCGCGTCGAGCAACGAGTTCCGCATCGTGATCCGCGGCAAGGGCTCGCATGCCGCGATGCCGCACAACGGCATCGACCCGGTGCCGATCGCCTGCCAGCTGGTGCAGGGCTTCCAGACCATCATCACGCGCAACAAGCGGCCGATCGATGCCGGCGTGATCTCGGTGACGATGATCCATGCCGGCGAGGCCACCAACGTGGTGCCCGACAGCGTCGAGATCCAGGGCACGGTGCGCACCTTCACGCTCGAGGTGCTCGACCTGATCGAGAAGCGCATGAAGGAGGTGAGCGAGAGCCTGTGCGCCGCATTCGATGCGAGCTGCGAGTTCGAGTTCACCCGCAACTACCCGCCCACCATCAACCACCCGGCGGAGACCGAGTTTGTGCGCGGCGTGATGGCCGACGTGGTCGGGCCCGAGAACGTGCAGGAGTTCGAGCCGACGATGGGCGCCGAGGACTTCAGCTACTTCCTGCTCGAGAAGCCCGGCTGCTATTTCCTGATCGGCAACGGCGACGGCAGCCACCGCATCGGCGGCCACGGCATGGGCCCGTGCATGCTGCACAACCCGAGCTACGACTTCAACGACGACCTGATTCCGCTCGGCGCCACCTTGTGGGTGCGCCTCGCCGAACAATGGCTCTCGCAGCCGCGGCGCTGAGGCCGGCACGATGAACACCGAAGCGTTGTTCGCGCAGACCTACGCCGAGGCGCGCGGCAAGTTCCTGGCCGCCGCCGAAGCGGCCGAGCTCGACGTCGAGACCCATGTGCACCCGCTGCTCGGCCGCGACGGCGAGACGCTGGCGATGGACGTGGTGCGCGACGGCCCGGCCGATGCGAGCCGGCTGCTGATCATCAGCAGCGCCTGCCACGGCGTCGAGGGCTTCTGCGGCTCGGGCATCCAGGTCGGGCTGCTCGGCGATGCGGCCTGGCGCGCGTCGGCGCATGCGGCCGGCGTGGCGGTGCTGTACATCCACGCGCTGAACCCCTACGGCTTCTCGTGGTGGCGCCGCACCACGCACGAGAACGTCGACCTGAACCGCAACTTCCACGATTTCAGCCGGCCGCTGCCGGCCAACCCGGGCTACGACGAACTGGCCGGGCTGCTGGTGCCGCCGATGTGGCCACCGTCGCCCGAGGTGATGATGCGCGTCGGCCAGTTCGTGCAGCAGCGCGGCATGGAGGCGTTGCAGGCAGCCGTCTCGGGCGGCCAGTACGACCACCCCGAGGGCCTGTTCTACGGCGGGCGCAACCCGACCTGGAGCCACGTCACGCTGCGCCATGTGTTGCAGCAGCACGGGCGGCGTGCTGCACGGCTCGGCTGGATCGACCTGCACACCGGGCTCGGGCCGACCGGCGTCGGCGAGCGCATCTTCGCGTGCCGCGACGATGCGGCAGCGTTGCAGCGGGCCCGCGCCTGGTGGGGCGACGGCATCACGTCGATCTACGACGGCAGCTCCAGCTCGCCGCTGCTGACCGGGCTGATGTGGTCGGCCGCCTACGACGAATGCCCGCAGGCCGAGTACACCGGCATCGCGCTCGAGTACGGGACGCTGCCGATCATGCAGATGATCGAGGCGTTGCGGGCCGACCAGTGGGTCGAGAACCACCCCGAGGCGCCGGCCGACCAGCGCGCGCAGATCAAGCAGCAGACGCGCGATGCGTTCTACGTCGACACGCCGCAGTGGAAGCAGCAGGTGTGGGAGCAGGCGCGCGATGCGGCGGGGGCGGCGGTGCGGGGACTGGCAGCGGGTTTGGTCCGGAACTGATCGATCCAGGTCGGCGGACGCGGCGACGAATCGGGCCTGCCGGCCTATCGTGGCATCCTCCCGCCACGAAAGCCCGCCATGCTCCAGCTCCGCCCCACCTGCGAACACTGCAACACCGCGCTGCCGCCGGAATCGATCGATGCGCGCATCTGCAGCTTCGAATGCACCTTCTGCGCGAACTGCGTCGACAACGTGCTCGGCAACGTCTGCCCGAATTGCGGCGGCGGCTTCGTGCCGCGCCCGGTGCGGCCGGTGAACGACTGGAAGGGCGGCAACCACCTGGCCCGCTACCCCGCCGAGACCATGGTGAAGCACCGCCCGGTCGACCCCGCCACGCAGGCCGCGTTGCGTGAACGCCTGCGCGGCGTGCCACCCGAACAGCGATGACCCGCGTCGACATCGCGATCGTCGTGCCGCCGCGCACGCTGCTGCTCGATGTCGCCGGGCCGGCCGAGGCCTTCCGGCTGGCCGATACGCACCTCGCGGACCAGGGCCGGCCAGAACGCTTCCGGCTGCGCTTCGTCGGGCCGCAGGCGCAGGCCGCGAGTTCGGTCGGGCTGCAGGTCGCCGGGCTCGAACCGCTGCCCGACCGCTTCGCCGCGCCGACCTGGCTGATGGTGGTCGGCCAGCCCGCCGCCGCCCTCGGCCGGCCCGATGCGGCGACGCTGGCCACCGTCGACTGGCTGCGCCGCGACATCGGCCCGCTGCTGCAATCGGGCGAGGACCACCGCCTCGTCGGCGTCTGCACCGGCACGCTGCTGCTGGCCCGCGCCGGCCTGCTCGGCGGGCGGCGCTGCACCACGCACCATGCGTTCATCGAGATGCTGCGCCGCCTCGCGCCCGAAGCGCAGGTGGTCGACAACCGCGTGTTCGTGCTCGACGGCGCGCTCGCCACCAGCGCCGGCGTGACGGCCGGCATCGACCTCGCGCTGCACCTGATCGCGCTGGCCTGCGGCGATGCGCTGGCCGCGCGGGTCGCGAAGGACCTGGTGGTCTACCTGCGCCGCACGCAGAACGACCCCGAGCTGTCGCCGCTGCTCGCGCACCGGCACCACATCCACCCGGCGTTGCACCGCGCGCAGGATGCGGTGTGCGAGCGGCCTGGCGACGACTGGACGCTCGGTACGCTTGCCGACGCCGCGCATGTGACGACACGCCACCTGCTGCGGCTGTTCGCCGAGCATGCGGCGGTGTCGCCGATGACCTATGTGGAGAAGATCCGCCTCGAGCGGGCGCGCCAAGCCTTGTCGGGCGGCGCGAGCGTCACGCGGGCCGCGGAGCACGCGGGGTTCGCGTCGGACCTGCAATTGCGCCGGGCGTGGGGGCGGCACCTCGAAGGCACGCCCCGCGCCGCCCGGCGGTGAATCAGGCGCGCCGTTCGGTGCGAACGAGGCTCGCGTTGGCGGCCAGCTGATCACGCAGCCGCACGATCGTCTGCGGCTCGCTCAGCAGGCGCATCCGGTCGGCCTTGCTCAGGCGCTCGGTGTCCTGGTCGGCCAGCAGGCCCTTCACCAGCAGGCGACGCGCCTTGCCACGGCTGCCCCAGCCCGTATTGCGCGGGCCCATCGCACCGCGCACCACGTCGAACAGCCACGGGTCGTTCAACGCATCGCGGAACTGGCGCAGCGGCGCCGCGCGGCGCGCATGGGCCCAGGCCCGGCGCAGCACGGTCGGTGCCGAATGCTCTTCCGGCGTCAGCAGCAGCTTGCTGGCGAGCAGGCGCTGGCCGAGGCCGGAACGGCTCGTCAGCACCACCAGCGGCACCGCCAGCAACAGCGGCAGGCCCATCGGCGCCAGCCACAGCGTGGCCTGCGGCTGCACCCACAGCACCAGCGCCGACAGCAAGGCCACGCCACCGCTGATGAACATGAAGCGGCGCGCCGCATCGGCCCAGCCGATGTCGCTCGCTTCCCGCGGCGGCGATTTCCAGTCCAGCTTCAGGCCGGTCAGCGCGACGATCACGAACAGCGTGTGCGCCATCATCCGCACCGGCGCCTGCAGCACCGAGAGTCCGCCTTCCAGCAGCGCGCCCTGGATCAACGCGGCGGTGCCGCCATAGCGGTGCTGCTGCTTCGTCATCACGATCGCGGCCACGCCCATCACGCGCGGCATCGCCAGCATCACCGCGGTGGCGAACCACAGCAGAGCCATCTCGACCGGCAGCTCGCGCGCCGCGCCGAACACCGGGTGCCCGCCGAACATCCACAGCCCCGCGCCCAGCAGCACGAAGGCCAGCCACAGCGGTGCCGACAGGTAGGCGAGCGCGCCGGTCAGCAGCATCGCGCGGTGCACGCCATGCAGGCCGGGCTCGGCGATCAGGCGGGCGTTCTGCAGGTTGCCCTGGCACCAGCGGCGGTCGCGCTGCAGCTCTTCCAGCAGGTTCGGCGGCTGCTGCTCGTAGCTGCCGTGCAGGTCGTGCACCAGCCACACGTGGTAGCCGGCCCGGCGCATCAGCGCGGCCTCGACGAAATCGTGCGACAGGATCTCGCCGCTCAGGCCGCCATGGCCCTTCAGCGGCGCGAGGCCGCAGTGCTTCATGAACGGCTCGACGCGGATGATCGCGTTGTGGCCCCAGTAGTGCGATTCGCCCAGCTGCCAGTACTGCATGCCGGCGGTGAACAGCCGGCCCGCGACGCGGCCCGAGAACTGCTGCGAGCGTGCATGCACCGTGTCGAGACCGCAGGCCTGCGGCGCGGTCTGCAGGATGCCGGCGTTAGGGTTGGCTTCCATCAGCCGCACCAGCTTCACGAGGCAGTCGCCGCTCATCACGCTGTCGGCATCCAGCACCACCATGTAGCGATAGTCGCGGCCGAAGCGGCGGCAGAAATCCGCCACGTTGCCGGCCTTGCGCTTGGTGCGGATGGTGCGCCAGCGGTAATAGATGCGATCGGCCARCCCGCTCTCGGCGCGCAGTTCGGCCCAGGCGGCCAGCTCGGCAGCGCGGATCTCGGGGTCGTTGGTGTCCGACAGCACGTAGACGTCGAACAGGCTCGACGCGCCGGTGGCGGCCAGCGACTCGACGGTCGCGCGCAGCCCGGCGAACACGGTGGAGACCTGCTCGTTGCAGATCGGCATGATGATCGCGGTGCGCGCGCCCTTGTGGATCGGCTCGTTGCCGACCGAGGCCGCCGACATCGCATGCCGGTCGCCGCGCCACAGCACCCAGAAGCCCATCATCGCGGTGAAGAAGCCCGCCGACACCCAGGCGAACAACAGCGCGTACAGGCCGATCTGCAGGTTGCGCAGCCAGGCGCTCTCGTGCTGCGGCAGCACGGTGGCCAGCAGCGCGGTGGCACCGGCGGCCGACAACGCGACCAGGCCGAGCAGCACGCGGCGGCGCGCCTTGGCAGCCAGCTCCCAGGCTTCGGGGGCCGCCGGCGGCTCAGCCGCGACGGCGCGTGCGCCGGGTTGAACGAGGCGCCCCAGGCCGGCCAGCGAGCCGACCAGCAGGTCGCCCAGGCTGCGCGTGAAACCACGCCACGGCTGAGCCACCATCGAGCCGCGGTTCATGCGCGGCATGCTGGCGCCCGGTGCGGATCGGTCGGCGCTCACTCGGGTTGAATGATCGTGGTCCATGTTTCGGTCAAGGCGTTGTCGCCGGTTTGGAGAAAGGCTCGCAGCTCGGCGGGTTGCGTGAGCTGGAGGCGGTTGACGCGCACGGTCATGCGCCAGGTGCCGGTCGCCGGGTTGCGATAGGCGTTGCGTTCGACGATCTTTGCGTTGCTGCCGGCGCTGACGACGGCCTTCACCGGCGCATCGGCCGGCAGTGCCCGCAGTGCGGGGCCGTCGAAGTCGACGACGTACTGCACCTCGCGCGGATCCAGCACCGTCTTGCGGTCGACGAAACCGTGGCCGCGGCGGGTCTGCACCGTCCAGCCGGCCGGTGGGCGCTGCTGGCGCTCGCCCTGCCACTGCATGCGGTAGGCGAAATCGATCGGCTGGCCCGGCGCCGGCACGCTGTCGGGCACCCAGTACGCGACGACGTTGTCGTCAGTCTCGTCCGGCGTGTGCAGCTGCAGCAGCTCGACACGGCCCGGGCCCCACTTGCCTTGCGGCGTGACCCACACGCTCGGGCGATGCTCGTACTGCGCCTCGGTGTCTTCGTAGCTGGTGTAGGCGTGGTCGCGCTGCATCAGGCCGAAGCCCTTCAGCTCGGCCATCGAGAACGAGGTCACCAGCGTGCGGTTCGGGTTGACCAGCGGGCGCCACAGCCATTCGCCGCCGCCCTTGCCGTCGCCCGTGGCCAGCATCAGGCCGTCGGAGTCGTGCACCTCGGGGCGGAAGTCGCCGGCCTTCGGCTGGTTCTCGCCGTGCGCGAACATGCTGGTCAGCGGCGTCAAGCCGAGCGTCGCGACACCGGCGCGCAGGAACAGGCGGGCCTGCACGTCGATGGCTGTTTCTTCCCCGGGGCGCAGCGTGATGCGGTACGCCCCGGTCGCGCGCGGCGAATCGAGCAGTGCGTGGATCACCAGCGTGGTCGCCTGCGGCGCCGGGCGCTCGATCCAGAACTCGCTGAAGCGCGGGAACTCCTCGCCGCTGCCGCCGACGGTGTCGATGCCCAGCCCGCGCGCCGACATGCCGTAGTGCTGGCCCTTGCCGAGTGCGCGCAGGTAGCTCGCACCGAGGAAGACGACCAGCTCGTCCTTGTAGGCCGGGTTGTTCAGCGCGTAGTGCACGCGGAAGCCGGCAAAACCGAGGTCGCCCCAGCCCTTCTGCGTCAGCTTGTTCTTGCCGTAGTCGAAGTCGTTGCGGTCGAACGCGATGTGGTTGACGCGGCCATCCGGCGCGATCTCGTTGATCGACACCGGCTGCGTCTGGAACTTGCCGAGGTGGAAGAAGGCCAGCTCGAACGGCAGGTTCTCGCGGTGCCACAACGCCTTCTRCGGGTTGAAGCGAATGTCGCGGTACTGGTCGTAGTCGAGGTTCTTCAGCTCATCGGGCAGCTTGACCGTGACCGGCGCGTAGGCGCGGGTGGCCGCCTGGCGGGCACGCTCGGCGACATCGTCGAAGCCGAAGGCATGGGCCTGGTGGGCCAGGCCGGCGAGGCTGAGCAGCAGCAGCGCGCGCACCCCTGTCGCGGATCGGCGAATGGCGGGGGCGAAGAACGCGGGGAGACGGCGGGCAACGGACAAAACGAGGTTCCTGTCTGGCAAAACAAGGCCGTGAAAACGGCTGCGATGCCATGACAGCGCAACGCGCGTGCCAGCAGAAAAAGTCGTTTGCTATCAACGACTTGCCGCGAGTAACAAAGGGTTTGCCCGTATCTGACGCTCAAACGGTCGTCCGGACCGGTGTTTTTGTCGCCATGCAGCGACAGCGCAACCCAGCGTCTTCGCCAAGTGCCTGTCGCGCAACGACTTTTTGGCTGTCACCGGATGGCGACAGCCGCTGTCGCACTGGGCTCAGCGATCGCGCACCAGCGTCCCGACCGGTGCGGCGGCGTCACCGAGCATGAACACCGTGTAGACCTTGGTCGCCTGCAGGTTGGCCTCGTCGTTGAGGAACAAGCGCGCGGCCGAGGCCGGCGAAGTCACTTCCAGCCGGATCGGGTTGCCGACCACGAGGCTCGCGCTCACCGACGCCTGGCCGAACGGGATGTCGCTCGCGACCAGGCCGTAGTCGGCGGTCAGCGTCGCGTTGCCGCCCAGGCCGTTCACGCCGTGCACCAGGCGCAGCTTCGCGTTGCCGGCGCCGGCCGGCTTGTTGTTGTCCTGCAGCACGAAGGCGCTCGGCGCGGCCGCCGTGCCCAGCACCATCAGCGTCACGTCGGCACCGGGTTGCGCGGTGAACGCCGGCAGCGCGATGGCGGTCCCACCATTCACGCGCAGTTCGCCGGTCACCGCACCGGCCGGCATCGTCGTGTACGGCACGATCGCCGGCGACGTGATGCCGCTCGCCAGCGCGACGCCGTTCGCCTGCACCGAGACCGCGCCACCGGCCGCCACGCCCGCCACCACGCGCACGCGGGCCAGCGTGTTCTTCTGCGCCACCGCTTCGGCGCGCTGGTTCAGCAGCAGGCCGTGCACCAGCACGCCGCCCGGCGTGGCGGTGGCCACCAGCGTGACGATCTGCTGGTCGGCCAAGGTCACCGACGGCAGGTCCAGCCGCACGTCGGCCTTGTTGCCGGCGCCCGTCACGACGATGCGCCACGCGCCCTTCACGAACTCCTTGTAGACGCTCAGCGTGTCAGTCGGGATCGCGGAAAGCGCCGCGCTCTGGTCGGCCAGGCTGGCATCGGCCGGGAACACGTAGAGGTCGAGCGCGCCGGCCTCGACCGCGCCGTTGAACAGGCGCAGCTTCGCCTGGCCCGCTGCCGGCGCCGCTTCGGCGTCGTTCAGGTACATCGCGCGCAGCGAGGTCTCGGTGCTGTAGGCCACCAGCGTGTGGTTGCCGTTCCCGGCCACCGTGCGGCTCACGCTCACGGCGGTGGAGGCCGAGCCGCTGCGCTTCAGCGCCATCGTCACCGTGCCGGCGCCGATCTCCGGCGAGTACGCGCCGGCGGTGAACGACGCGGTGTCCTTGGTCTGCAGCACATCGTTGGCGTAGAAATCGAGCGCCGCGTAGTCGGTCGTCGCGTTGACCAGGCGCACCCGGCCGGTCCCGCCGCCGTCGTCGCCGGAGCCACCGCCGCAGCCGGGCAGCGCCACGGCGGCCACCAGTGTTGCAAGCAGGGTCGCTGCCGCCATGGCCCGGCGGGTGAAGAAGGTGTTCATCGAAGCTTTTCCAGTGAATGTGCAAATGTGCAATTAGCACATTCACTGTAGATTCCATGACACACGATGACAAGCCCCGGGAAACCGGGGATTGCGAAAGCGTGATCAAATGTGCATGTTGCACATTGAAGCCATGACGACGCCGGACGACACCGAGGCCGCCTTCCAGCAGGCGCTCGAGCGGTTGCTGCTGCCGCTGGCGCAGCTGTGTCTCGACCGGGGCCACGGCTTCCCGCTGCTGGCCGAGGCGCTGAAGCGATCGCTGGTCGCCGCCGCGCGCGAGGCGCATTCCGGCGCGCAGGCGAGCCGCGACATCAGCCGCATCAGCACCACCACCGGCCTGACGCGCCGCGAGGTGACGCGCATCACGCACGCCCCGCCGGCCGAGGTGCCCGCGCGCAGCTCGCCGGCCACCCAGGTCTTCACGAAGTGGATGGGCAGCCGGCGCCTGCAGGACAAGGACGGCCGGCCGAAGGCGCTGCCGCGCCAGGGCAAGGCGCCAAGCTTCGAGGAGCTGGCGCGCTCGGTGACGCGCGACGTGCACCCGCGCAGCCTGCTCGAGGAGCTGTGCCGGCTCGGCCTCGCGAGCTTCGACCCGGTGACCGACACCGTGACACTGGAGCGCGATTCCTTCGTGCCGAGCGCCGACCAGTCGCGCCTGCTCGGCTTCGTCGGCCACAACGTCGGCGACCACCTGGCGGCCGCGGTCGCCAACCTCGCGGCCGGCAGCGCCGGCGAGAAGCCGCCCCACTTCGAGCAGGCGCTGTTCGCCGACGGCCTCAGTGCCGACTCGGTCGCGCAGCTGCGCGGGCTGGTCACCGAGCAATGGCGCGGGCTGATGGCCGCCCTGGTGCCGCAGCTCACCGACATGATCGACGCCGACGAGCGCGCGCACCAGGCCGGCGACCCGCCGCTGCGCCGGGCGCGCATCGGCCTGTACACCTTCCATGCCGACGCGCCCGCGGCGGCAGCCCCTTCACCCGACGAGCCCGACCCATCGTGAACAACCGCCCCTCGAGCCACTCGCGCCGCCGCCGCCTGACCGCGGGGCTCCTGGCCGCCGCGCTGCTGATCACCCACCTGGCCGGTTGCGGCGGCGGCGTCGACAGCGGCGGCACCGGCATCATCGCGTCCGGCCCGATCAGCGGGCTCGGCTCGATCTTCGTCAACGACGTGCGCTTCGACGACGACAGCGCCGAGATCCGCGACGAGCAGGGCGCGCTGCTCACGAAGGACCAGCTGAAGCTCGGCATGACGGTGATCGTCGAGGGCGGCACGCTCGACACCAGCGGCACGCAGGCCACCTCGACGGCGCTGGCGATCCGCGTCGTCAGCGACCTGGTCGGCCCGGTGGCATCGGTCGATGCGGTCGGCGGCAGCTTCGTCGTGCTCGGCCAGACGGTGATCGTCGGCGCGCGCACGCTGTACGACGGCAGCCTGACCGGCGGCTTCAGCGCGCTGGTGCCGGGCATGACGGTGCAGGTGTATTCGCAGTACGACCCGCTGACGCGCCAGTACGCGGCCACGCGGGTCGAGCAACTGCCCGATGCGTCGTTCTACAAGATCCGCGGCGTGGTCGCGGCGCGCGATCCGCAGGCCCCGAGCCTGACACTGGGCAGCGAGGTGATCGGTGTCGGCAGCGTGGCCGGCAACGCGGTGCCGCCGGCGGACATCGGCGATTTCCTCAGCGTGCGGCTGCTGCCGGACAACGCGCAACTGGCCGCCACCTCGGTGCGCACCGCCGACCTGATGCTCGCCGACCACCCGGTGGCGCGCGTCGAGGGCACGGTGACCGAGATCGTCAGCTCGCGCAGCTTCAAGGTGAACGGCATCGCGGTGGACGCCGTCGGTGCGCACTTCGATGGCGACGAGGCCAAGGTGGTGCTGGGCGCGCGCGTCGGCGTGTTCGGCGCCACACTGGCCGGCACGCTGGTGGCGGCGCGCGTCATCGTGCACGACGACAGCGTGCCGGCGATCGCGAGCTTCGCGCTGGTCGGCGCGGTGCAGGAGCTCGATGCGGCGGCGCGCAGCTTCCGGATCCGCAACACGCCGGTGGTGTTCGACGATGGCACCACGTTCAGCGGCGGGGTGGCAGCCGACCTGGTGGACGGCCGGCGCGCCACCGTGACCGGCGTGCCGTCGCTGGACGGCACGCGGATCGTCGCGACGCAGGTCACGTTCGGGACGCCCTGACGCCCCTCCGTTCGCCCTGAGCCTGTCGAAGGGTCGGGCTGAGCCTGTCGAAGCCCCTGCAGATGACAGATTTGTCATCTGCACGTCAGCCAGCGGCCCGGGCCTCGTCACTAAACTCCCGGG
>NZ_JBFUCB010000084.1:0-15233 GCF_056405435.1 Rhizobacter sp. P1_G5
GGATGATGCGCGGCGCCCTCATCAGCCACTTGCCGATCACGAGCTTCTGCTGGTTGCCACCGGACAGCGCGCCGGCCGCCACGTCGAGGCCGTCGCAGCGCACCGCGAGCAGCGCCATCATCCGCTCCACCGCGGCGCGTTCGGCCTGGCGGTCGATCACGCCGCCGTGCGACAGCGCGCCGAGCGCCGCGAACGACAGGTTCTCGCGCACCGACATCGGCAACATCAGGCCTTCGGTCTTGCGGTCTTCGGGGATCAGCGCCATGCCGATGCGCGGCTGCTTCGCGGCATGCGGGCCGGTGAACGGGGTCGGGCGGCCGTCGATCAGCAATTCGCCGCGGCAGCCGCGCAGCACGCCGAACAGCGCGAGCAGCAGTTCGCGCTGGCCCTGGCCGTCGAGGCCGCCCAGGCCGACGATCTCGCCGGCGTGCAGGCGCAGGGAGACATCGGCGAGGCGGTGCGTCCAGTGCAGGCCGCGCAGCTCGAGGCGCGGCGGTGCCGGATCGGCTGCGGTCTCGGGTTCGCGCACCGGCTTGTCCGGGAACACGCCGCTGTAGCTGCGGCCGATCATCAGCTCGACGATCTCGGTGTCGGTCTTCGCGCCGGCCGCGAAGTGCGCGACGCTGCGGCCGTCGCAGAACACGGTGCATTCGTCGGCCAGCTCGGCGATCTCGTGCATGCGGTGCGAGATGTAGAGCAGCGCGAGCCCGTCGGCGCGCAGCTGCTTCAGCACCGCGTAGACCCGCCCGACATCGGCGGCGGTCAGCGCCGACGTGGCCTCGTCGAGGATCAGCAGCCGCGGCCGGCGCGCCAGCGCCTTCGCGATCTCGACCATCTGCCGGCGCGACAGCGAGAGGTCCTTCACCAGCGCGAGCGGGTGGATGTCGGCGGCACCAGCGCGCGCGAGCGCCGCTTCGGCCTGGCGGCGCTGCGTGCGGCGGTCGATCAGGCCGAAGCGGCCGAAATGACGCGGCGGCTGGCTGATGAAGAGGTTGTCGGCCACCGAGAGGTCGGGGATCAGCGACAGCTCCTGGAACACGCAGGTGATGCCGGCGGTGTTGGCCGCTGCGGGCGATGCGAACGTGACCGGCTGGCCGTCGAGCAGCATGCGGCCTTCGTCGGGCGCGACGACGCCGGCGATCAGCTTGATCAGCGTCGATTTGCCGGCCCCGTTCTCGCCGAGGATCGCGTGGATGCGGCCGGCCTCGACGCGCAGGTCGGCCGATTGCAGCGCGTGCACTCCCCCGTAACGCTTGCTGATCGCCTGAATCTCAAGAAGGCTCATTGGCAAAGGACCTGATCAAGCAACGCCCGCGGAACCGGCTTTGCCCGGCCGCAGGGTGGCGCCCCTTGGGGGCAGGAGCGCGCAGCGACTGGGGGGCGCTTACTTATTCGTTTCGGACTGG
This sequence comes from Rhizobacter sp. P1_G5, assembly GCF_056405435.1. Classification (NCBI taxonomy): domain Bacteria; kingdom Pseudomonadati; phylum Pseudomonadota; class Betaproteobacteria; order Burkholderiales; family Sphaerotilaceae; genus Rhizobacter; species Rhizobacter sp. P1_G5. Next base: position 1,407 of record NZ_JBFUCB010000084.1, read on the forward strand.
CCCATGATCTCCTGGGCCGTGAAATTGATGCCGCAGGTCGGGAACGCGTTGCCGACGAAGAAGTTGTCGGACTGCGTCGCGTAGAAGTTGGCGCCGTCCTTGAAGCCCGGTTCCTCCACCGTCGACAGCGGCAGCTTGATCGACTGCGGCAGCACCTTGCCCTCGAGCGCCGCGATCGCCACCTTGATCGCGACCGCCACCTGTGCCGGACCGGTGCCGCCCGAGGCGCACTTCAGCCCCTGCCCGGCGTACTTCGCGCAGAACTTGCGGAAGCCGTTCTCGGTCTCGCCGGCGAACGGCACCATCGGGTGCTTGGCGTCGAGCATCGCCTGCACGACGCCGGTGTCACCGCCCTGCGCGGTGATCGCGTCGAACTTCTTGTGCACCGCGATCGCATCGGCCGTGACCTTCTGCGACGTGGGGTCGTCCCACTTGCCGATCACCTCGATGGTCTCCCACTTCTTGCCGGAGGCCTTCAGCGCTTCCTGGATGCCGTCGTGCCGGTCGCGATCGACCGAGGTGCCCGACACGCCGCGCACCTCCAGCACCTTGCCGCCGTTGGGGGTGTTCTTGATCAGCCACTGGCCCCAGTAGGTGCCCAGGCCCTTCTGGTCGACGTTGACGTTGATCGCSTCCTCGGTGTCGAGGATGTTGTCGAACGCGACCAGCACMACGCCGGCATCGTTCGCGCGCTTGATCACCGGCTTGAAGGCGGCAGGGTTCTGCGCGTTGACGACGATCGCGTCGAAGCCCGAGTCGATGAAGTTGTTGATCGCGGCGATCTGCGCGGCCACGTCTTCGCCGGTCGAGACGACCTTGTACTCCTTCAGCTTCGCCGCCACCTCGGGCTGCGCCGCATAGGCCTTGGCCGTCTTGATCATCTGGATGCGCCAGGTGTTGGCGATGTAGCCGTTGGCGAGCGCGACGCGGTACGGGCCCTTCTTGGCCGGGTACTGGAACAGCTTGGTCGTGGTGCTCCACGGCGCGAAGCACTGCGGGTCGGAGTTCGCGGTGGTCACGACCTTGGGCGGCGCGGCGAGCGCGGTGGCGCTGAAGCCGAGTYCGAGGCCGAGCAGCAAGGCGTGCTGCAAAGAACGGGTGAGGATGAACGCCATGGCCGGGTCTCCTTCATGCAGGTCCCGAGTCGAGACCGGGAAGGCAATGTAGCCACTTCGCCGAGGCGCGAAAACTCAGGTGAAACCCGCTCGGGCGGGACAGGGCTTGTCCCGCGGGCTGCGACGTGCCGAAGACTCAGTGCAGCGCGCCGGTGTCGTTCTCGACCGTGAAGGCGCTGGTGTAGCCGTCACCGCTCACGGTGACGGTCAGCGCCGCCCCGGTGGAGGTGAGGGCCTGGCCGGAGTTGCCGGCGTTGAAGGTGATGGTGCGCGTGCCGGATCCGGCGATGCAGTTCGCGACGGCCGATGGGCAGGGCAGCGCGGCGAGGGTGCTGCCGCTGACGTAGGCGAAGCTCGCGCCGGTGGCGGTGATCGTCGCGATCACCGGGCGGCGCTGGGTCAGCGAGAGGCGCTGCGCGGTGTGCAACTGGCCTTGCAGTTGGTCGCTGAAGGCCCGCAGGCGCCACGAACTGGTGTCGACCAGGCGGGGGAGGGCGAAGACGGCCAGCGTGCCGGTGATGACGATCACCATGACCAGTTCGATCAGGGTGAAGCCCGCTTCGACAAGCCGGCCGCGCATGGTTCAGGTGCCGATGGCCGAGAAGTTGGCGTCTGTCAGCGCAGTGTTGTTCGAGTCCTTGAGAACGCATGTCACGGTCGCATCGGTCGTCACCGCTGCGGCCGTGATGGTGTAGTTGGTCGGCATGGCAACTTGCAGGAGGGTGGAGACCGTCGAGCAGTTCGCGACAGGAACAGCCGCCGTGTTGCCGGCCTTCTTGGCGGCGTAGTTGATGGCGGAGGCCGCACTCAGGCTGCCGGCCATGGCGTTGAGAGCCGCCTGTTGCGCGTCCTTCTTCATGTCGATGTACTTCGGCAGCGCCGTCACGGCCAGCACGCCCAGGATGACGATGACCATCGTGAGTTCGATGAGGGTGAAACCAGCTTGCTTCTTCATGGGGACTTCCTTTGAAAGGCGGTTGTTGCCAGCGACGCCGACCGGTGGAATCACCTCGAACGACTGGGTCTTGCGAACAGGCCCGATTGCCTGGGTTCGCTTGACTGGCAGGTGAATGCTGACCAGCAACTTTGGAGAGAGCATGCAGATCGGCGAGAGGCACTCGTCAGGATTGCAAACCATTGCAAACCAACGCAACGGGTGGGCTCAACGTGTGCCCGGCTTGTTCGTCGAACCGTCGAGCGTGATCACGCGGCGCTGGCCTTCGATCTCGTCGAGCGCCGCGCGGCTCTGCTCGGTGATGCGCAGCCAGTCCTCGGGGCCGCGGATGATGGTCGGCTTGATCAGCACCACCAGCTCCTTCTTGCGGCCGGCGTTCACCCGGTTGTTGAACAGCGTGCCGGTGATCGCATTGCTGCTCGCACCCGGCAGGCCCGAGCTCTGGCGCGACGACTCCACCTGCATCAGCCCGCCGATCGCGACGATCGCGCCGTCGGGGATGCGCACCACCGTGTCGGTCTCGTTGACGCTGCTGGAGGCCAGCGGCAACCGGTAGTTGCCGATGGTGCCGAGATCGATCTGCTTGGTCTTCTCGACCACCGAGGTCACCGACGGATGCACGTGCAGCGTGACCATGCCGGCCTCGTCGATCTGCGGGGTCACGTCGAGCGCGATGCCCGAGAAGAACGGCGTGAGCGTCAGCGTCGGCATCGTCGTCGTGCCGGTGCTGGTGGAGGTGCCGGTGGTGATGCTGCCGCCCGACACGTTGGTGACGAAGTAGTCGTCGGTGCCCACCTTCAGCACTGCCTTCTGGTTGTTCAGCGTCGCGACGCGCGGGCTCGACAGGATTTGCACGTCGCCGTGCGTCTCGAGGAAGCCGAGGATCGACTGGAAGCCGCCGCTCGCGAGCGCCAGGCCGCTCGCACCGCTGCCGGAGATCGGCAGGCCGACGACATCGGCCAGCGCCGCCGTGGTGCCGCTGGCGAGTGTCGGCAGGCCGTTGCCGTTGCCGACCAGCGCATTGCCGGCGCTGCCGCTGCTCTGGCCGATCGAGAAGCGGCTGCGCAGCACCGACCAGTCGATGCCGCTCTGGAAGCCGTCGCGCAGCTCGACCTCGATGATCTTCGCCTCGAGCATCACCTGGCGCTCGATCGACAGCCGCGTGCTGCGCAGGAAGGACTCGATCTGGCGCAATTCGTCGGGCATCGCACGCACGGCGATCGTGCCGGACTGCGGGCTCGCGATCACGTTGCGGCCGGCCGCCGTACCGACCATCGCGCGCAGCGCCTCGGTGGTCTCGGTCCAGAAGTCGCTCTTCGAGGTGGTCGACACCTGGCTGCCCTCGGTGTCGCTGCCGCGCGAACGGCTGCCGTTCGACGCGGTGCCGCCGCTGTTGCCGTTGCCGGTGCCGCTGCTGCCATCGCCGTTCGCCGGCGGGGCGCCCGAGCTGATGCGCATGTCGCTGCGCCCGCTGCGCTGCGTGTGCAGGTAGTTCACCATGAAGATGCGCGTCTGCAGCGTCGGTGGGAACACCGTGACGCGCCGGCCGTCGATCCTGTAGTCGTAGCCATAGACCTCGCGCAGCGATTCGAGCGCCTCGCGCATCGTCACGCCCTTCAGCGTCACCGAGATCGTGCCGCCCACATCGGGGTGCATCAGCATGCTGTAGCGCGAATCGGTGACCAGCGACAGGAAGACGTCGCGCACCTGGGCGCCATTGACGATCAGGTCGAAGCGGGCTTCGGGTGGCGGCAGCGGTGCCGCGGGTCGGGCCGGTGGTGCTGGCGGCACCGGTGTGTCGGGCGTCGAGACCGCGGTCGAAGGCGGGCGCTGCGCCAGTGCGGCCGCCAGCTCGGCCTGCAGGCTGGCGTTCGGGCTGGCGGTGCGCAGCGGTTGGTCGGCACAGCCGGAGAGTGCGATGGCGGTGGCGAAGCCGGACAGCAGGGTCGCCCAACGCGGGCCCGTGCGGCGCTGCCGCAGTACTGCAGGGGACGGGTTCATGGTGGGAGATCCTTTGCGGGCGGTCGATTCGGTGCCTGAGGCGGCGAGGAGGTGGGGATCGAGGTGGCGGTGGGGCGGCGGATGACGCCGGGATACAGCGGTGCGCGGCGCAGCCCTTGCGCGTCGCGCAGCCAGACGGCGTCGTCATCGATGCGCTCGATGCGGCTGCCGCCCAGCAGGTCGCCCACCGACAGCCGGCGGCCCCGGTGCACCACATGGCGGGTGGTGCCGACCACGGTGATGTGATGAGGCGACTCGTCCGCGGCGTCGCGGGGCGCGTCGGCGCTCGCGGCCGGCACGGCCGCGGCCGGCGGCTGCATCGGGTCGCGCAGGGGGGCGGCGGTCGCGCCGAGGCAGCAGCAGGCGAGCCAGCAACCGAACCCGCGCAGCGTCCAGTGGCGTGTGTTCATCACGTGCCCTCCACGAGGTACAGGCGCAGCGTGAGCGTCGATGCCGCGGACGGGCTGGCGGTCAGCTTCAGCGCATCCCAGCGCAGGCCGGGCAGCGCGCTCTCCAGCGCGGACAGGTACTCGACCAGGTCGGCATAGCTGCCGCTCACGGCGAGATCGACGCCCTGCCAGCGCAGGGCGGTCTTCGCGACGGCAGAAGAAGCCGCCGAGGACGGCGGCTCGGTGGCCGTTGCCAACTTGCGAAGCGTGAGGCGCTCGTGGCGCGCCAGCGTGCGCTCCAGCAGTTGCGCCAGGGCCGTGCGCTCGCTGGCCGTGGTGCCCAGGCGCTCGATGTCGGCGTCGACGGCCTGCTGCCGGGCCTGCAATCGCGCAATGTCGTGGCGCAGCCGCATCACCGGAGAATCGGCGTCGGGCGTGCGCGTGGCCTGCGCCAGCCGGGTGCGCAGCGTGACGAGCTCGGCGTTGTCCTGCTTCAGCCGGGCCGCCAGCAGCTTCTGTTCGGCGATGGCCGGCGACAGCACGAGCGAATCGGCAGCCGCGGCCATCAGCAGCGCGATCGACGCGAACAGCATGCAGCGCTCGCGCAGCCCGAGGCCGTCGATGCGGCGCGCCAGGCGCTTTCCATGAGGGCGAAGCTTCATGGCCGCCCTCCTGCCTGCGTCAGCGTGAAGCGCCAGTCGTCGCCGGCCTGGTCGACCTTCAGCGCCGTCAGCGACTGGCCGGCCAGCAGCGGCTCGTCGGCCAGCGCGGCGATCCACGGCTTCAGCGCCGACGGGTCGAGCGTGCGGCCGGACAGCGACAGCGATTCGCCGTGGATCGCGATCTCGTCGAGCCAGGCGGAGGCGGGCACCGTGCGGGCGATCAGGCGCAGGCGTGCCGAATGGCTGCGGCCATCGACGATGCGACCGCGCATCAGCTCGGCCAGCGTCTGCTCGCGCTCGGCCAGCCGCCGCTGCAGCGACTGCAGGTCCTGCCCGAGGCTCGTGGTGCTGGCGGCTGCGCCCGGGTTGGCCGCGATGGCGCGCTGCAGCGTCTGCCGCTCGGCGGCGTGCTGCTGCGAGGTGGACTGCAGCTCGCGGCCAAGCGCCGTGTTCTGGACCACGGTCCATGCGCAGAGGGCGGCGATGCCGAGGCTGAGCAGGGCCAGCGCCTGGACCAGCGTGCGGGCCGAGAAGTGCCGAGGCTGCGTCAGCAGGATCGGGCTGAAGAGGTTGATCTGTTGCGGCATGGCTCGGCCTCAGCGGTTGCGGTGGCCGTCGCGCAGCAGCGCGCCGAGCAGCGGCAGGACGGTGCGCGCGAGCGTGGTGTCGCCGCGGCAGGCCGCCATCACGCCGTCGAACGCCGGGCGCGGGTCGAGCGTCGCGACGGGCTGGCCGAGCTGGCGTGCGAGCACCGCCGCGAGCGCGGCGGTGGACTCGCCGGCGTCGACGGTCACACCGTGCAGCGGCAGCCCGGGCCAGGAGCGCTCCCACAGGTCGAGCGAGCGCTGCAMCTCGATGACGATGCGCGGGGTCTCAGCGCTGTCGTCCTCGACGGCCAGGTCGACGCCGTAGTCGACGATGTCGGGCATCTCGCCGGCCTCGAGCAGCGGGATCGGCTGCGAGAGGCTTTGCGACACGGCCGGCGCGGTGGTATCGAGCGCGCCCTCCCAGGCGAAGCGGCGGGTGTAGAACAGCTCGCCTTGGGCGCAGATCGTCAGCAGGCAGTGCTCGCCGTGGCGCATCAGCAGCGCGCCGGCCCGGTCGCCTTGCGTGCCGGCCTGTGCGAGGGCGCATTGCAGGTTGCGCTGCGCTGTCTCGCGGATGTCGATGGTGGCGAGCTGCAGGCCGGCCGCTTCGCACAGCGACGCGACGCCCTGGATCACGCGGTTCGGTGTCGCGGCGACGAAGGCCTGCTTCGGCCCGTGCGCGCGGCCGTCTCCGACGTGCATCACGTCGATCGTCAGGTCGTCGACATGGCAGTCGACCAGGTCCTTGATGCGCCAGCGGGCGGCGGCCTTCAATTCCTCGGGGGCGACCGCCGGGGTGTCGATCTGCAGCAACTGGCACTGCGGCACCTGCAGCAGCGCGACGACCGACTGCGTGGGCAGGCCGAGCGCGCGCAGCCRGCCGGCCAGTTCCTGCGGGCGAGCGGTGTCGACGGGCAGCGTGCCGCAGCGGCGCAGCAGCGGGCGGCTGCCGCCGGCGATGGCCGCCACCTGGGCGTAGACCAGCGTGCTGCCGTCGAGCGAGATGGCCAGCGAATCGGAGGGGATGGGGCGTGTCCACGGCCAGCGCAGGGTCATGTCAGTAGTTCTCGCGTTGGAAGAGGAATTTGTCGGCGCCGCGGTAGAGCCCGTAGGAGATGCGCGCCGATGGATCGCGGTCGTAGCTGCTGCCGCACCAGGCGCCGCGCAGGTAGGTGAGGCCGGCGCCGGCGGTGGCGGCATCGCCGCTGCCGGGCGTCCAGGGTTGCAGGCAGGAGGTGTCGGTGGCGCTGCTGCCGAGGCTCACGGCGATGTCGAAGGTGCCGCGGTGGCCGCTGACGCTCTGCTCGAGCATGATGAGGCCGCTGCCGGAAGAGAGCGTGAGCGTCGGATTGCCGGCCAGCACGTTGGTATCGCTGGCCGCCATCGTCAGGCGGTAGTTGCCGAAGTTCAGCGCGCTCGCAGGGATCGTCGTGCAGCTGTCCAGCGTGTTGGTGGCGAAGGCACTGCCGTTCCAGTGCTGCGCCGTCATGGGAACGAACGCGCGACGGTTGCGAGACATGATGACGTTCTGCAGGCGCAGACGGCCGAAGCGCAGCGGCACGCTGACGAGCGCCGTGTGGTCGTTGCCGCTGACGCTGCTGTCGGCATCGAGATCGAACGAGCCCATCGCCGTGTAGTCGCTGTCGACCGGGGCGATCCCGAAGGTGGCATCGAAGGGACCGTCCGGTGAGCTGGCGCGCTCGGCCGTGGCGCTGACGGTGACCGCGGCAGTACCGGTGGCGTTTCCCCAGGTCCCCGAGATGGAACCGAGTGAAAGTCGCGGCGAGTTGGAAGTGGCCGAGAACACCGTGCTGCCGCTGGTGCCGGCCAACTGGAGTGTGCCGGCGTTGCCAAGATCGAGCTTGGCGTAGCTGCCGGTGTAGTTCTTCGTCGTATTGCCCAGTGCGTCTTGTGCCGTGAGCGTGAAGTTGATGGCGAAGGTTTCGCCCAGGTAGTTGAAGGTGGAAGCGGGCGAGCAAGCGCTCTGCGGGCGCAGCGTGACGCTTGCGTTGCTGGCGGCGAACCTGGCAGGCGCGAAGCGCCCGATGGTCGATGTCGACGTGGCTGAGGCGGCGGACGTGAACAGCGAGCCGTTCAGTGTCAGGCCGCTGCCGAGGTAATCGGTGACGAGCGATTGGCTGTCGAGCTGGAAGGTTCCCACTTCCGAGTAGCTGAGGGTGCTCGGCGTGGCCTTGCCGCCGGAAAAGCCGGAGATGCTGCTGCCATTGCTCAGCGTGCCCAGCACGCCGGTGGATGGCACCTGGCTGCCGGCGAGGGGCCGGAGCGTCACGGCACTGTTGAAGGAGGGCGCCAGGCCGCCAGCCGTCACGTTCGTCAGGGTCGCCGTGCCGTCCGGCAGGCCGTCGTCGTTGCCATCGGTTCCATTGCCGGCCATCGAGGATGCCCAGCGGTAGGCGGCGACATCGGCCTTGAAGCTGTAGCCGGCGCGACAGAATGGAGGGCCGCCCCATTCGGGACGGTTCGAGAATTCGACAGGCTGGTTCAGGTAGCCGTGTGTGCACCACAAATTGCTGACAACCAGCGCGAAGGGCCGTACCGTCAGCGCATTGCCCGTGCCGCTGATGGTCGCGCTCGTGTAGCTCTGCGAATCGTCCTGCAGGCTGAAGCTGTAGCGACCGATGTCCGTCGTGCCGACATTGAAGCTCGCGACGCCGTTGGTGAAGTTCAGCGTGATGTTGCTGGTGGCCGGCTGCGCCGCGGGGATGGTCAGCGCGGGCGAGACCACGGTGGGCGCCGTCCAGCTGCCGTTCGAATCGGTACGCCACATCTTGAGTGAGTGGCTGCCGGTGTAGTCGGTGGCGATGCCACAGTTTGCGGAACTTGAATCGCCGCGCGTCACGGTGAGCGTGTAGTCGTGAGGGCGACCGGCGACGGCCACATCGCTGCCGGCGATCTTGCCGGCAGCGTCTTCCGTGAAGACGAATGCGTTGCTGCCGCTGACCGAGATGGTGGACGAAGTGCTGCTCGAACCGGAAACGGAAGGATCGGCGGCGGTGATCGAGAAACTCTGCGCCCGGATCTGAGCCAGGTTGAGCCGGACGGATCCGCCGTCCGCGGAATTGAAGGTGTACGCGGCGGCCCCGTCGTCGGCGGTGCCGTTGGTGAACGTTCCGTTGGGCGCTGGGGACCCGGCGCTCCAGTCGCCACGGCCGGTGGAGGTGCTCAGCGAGACCGCGCCGGTGTAGCTGGTCTTCGCGCTGCCGTCGGTGTTCAGCGCCGTGAGCGTGACCATCGTGGATCCGCAGGTGCCGCTGCTGCTGGTGCCGATGGTGAAGCTGACGCCGGGGTTGCCGGTGCAGTGGAAAAGCTGGCTGGAGGGAACGCTGACGTACGAACTGCTGCCAGGCTTCTTCCACACCAGTTGGATGATGTTGCCCGTTGCCCTGTTGAAGTATTCCAGGGTGATCGGAATGTAGGTCCCCGCCGTCAGCGTGACGGAGCTGCCCGTAGCCAGGCTCGTGCCGGTGGTGGTGGTGAACCAGTTGCCTGCGTGGTAGGCACCATTGATCCACACGCGGGCGTTGTCTCTCGACAAGAAGCCGAGGACGTACGAGCCCGTGGTCGGCACGAGGATCGCCCCGGTCCAGCGCACACTGTAGTTGGTGGCAGGGATGCCGCTGACCGGGGCGGCGGCTCCCCAAACGAAATCGGCCGACGCATCGGTGCGGGACACGGTGTTCCCCGTGAAGAATGCGCCGGCGGTGGCGTTCTGGTCGTAGTAGGTGCCGGTCAGGCCGCTGGTGTAGGTTGCGGTGTAGGCAACGGTGGCCGATGTGTTGGCGGCGATCGTGTTGGCAGGGCCGACCGCCAGGTCGGCGATGTTGTTCACGGTCAGCGTCTGCGAGGCCGAGAGCGCCGGTGAAATGGTCAGCAACACGGACTTGCCGTCGGCCTGCAGGGTGGCGGTGCTGACGGTGTGCCCCCCAGTGAGTGCGTAGTTCGCGATCGTCTGGGCGTTGCCGCTGTCGACCTGTTCCGAGAATGTCACCAGCACCTGGTTGGCCGAACCGCACGGCATCCGGGCCGATACGAGCGTCGGCGCGACGCTGTCGCTGACCCGGGTCGTCAACCCCAAGGTGCCATTGCTGGCGGGAATCACGGTTGCCGTCGAGCCGACGGGAGACGGGCCGGCCCACAGCAGGCGCGCCGTCGCGGCGCCGGTCGATTCATAGAATTCATACGTGAACGCATGGCGGCTGCCGGCGGTCAGCTGGTTCGGGCATGACGCGGAGATCGAGACGGCCGAGCTGCGGTTGGTCCAGTTCTCGATGAGCTTCTCGGTCGAGTCGAAGCTGCCGTCGAGGTTGCAGTCCAGGTAGAGCCTCACGCCGTCTGCCGCCTGCACGGTGAAGGTGTAGCTGCCGGTGGCCGGAACCAGCACGTAGCCTGTGTAGCGAATCAGGTAGTAGGTGCTGCTGACACCATCGGCCGGCGCGGACGTGATGCCGTTGAGGTTGATCGTCGGCTCGATGCGGTCGAGCGCGACGGACGGGCTGCTGAAGGTGTAGTCCGGGTTCGACGGATCGGTGTTGAAGTATTGGGCCCGCACGCCGGCCACCTCACCCGCCAGCGCGTTCATCGCGGTCCAGCATGACGCAACCGCAGCGAGCAGGGTCACCAGGCGCTTCAGCTTGCTCATCGCACGATCGTCCAGGTCAGTTGCCGCTCGACATAGGTCGGGACGGTGGTGGAGGAGGCCGGGCAGGCGCCGTTGTCCGGTGCGTTGCACGCATTCGCGACGACGGTCCAAAAGGTCAGCGTCGTCGCACCGTCGCTCGCGGTTGCCGGGTAGGCGGCCGGCGTGCGCGTGCAGGTCAGCGTGACCGTGAAGCCGCTCAGCGTGCCGCCCGGCACGATGCTGTTCGTCGCCATGCAGTCGCCGTTCGCGGTGCCGGCATGGGCCTGCCAGTACGCCCACCATTCCAGGCCGGCGCGTGCCGCCTGGTAGGCCCGCGCGGCCTGCAGGTCGGATGCCGCCGCGAGGTGCTGGCGCTGGCTGATGTCGGCCAGCGCCGCCCCGAGCGCGGCCAGCACGACCAGGATGAACACGACCGACACCATCGTGAAGCCACGGTGCCCGAGGCGCCGGCCCGGTCGCCGTTCAAGGCAGGTTGTCGACGTGGACTTCATGGTGCAGGGTGATGCTTTCGGTGCCCGAGGGCGTGCTGGTGGCCAGGCTCAGCTGCAGGCTGACCAGGCCGGCCCGCATCGCGAACACGGCGGCGTCGTAGGTGAAGCTGCAGGCGGTGACGCCGGTCGCGAGCACGCTGGAGGTGCCGCTGCTCGGTGGATCCGGCTGCGTGGCCTGGAAGCCGTAGCCGCTGTAGCGCGTCAGCGTGCCGGCGGCGATGTCGCAGCGGTAGGTCACCGGCGGGTCGACTGCGAAGACGCGGTAAGGCGCCGAGAAGTCACCGATCGGAAGGCCGGCCAGCGAACTCATCGTGATCGTCGTCGCGCTGCCGGCGGCGTTGGTGGCGGTGCGGCGGTTCGAGTTCGACTGTTCGGTGGCGCTGCTGTTGGCGGCATACGCATCCGAGCCGGTGATGCCGGGTCCGAGGTTGTAGAACACCAGCTGCTGTGCGCTGCCGACCGTCAGTGYCGGTCCGACGATGTCGAACGAGGTGTCGACGGTGCCGAACTGGAGGGGGTCCGTGCCTTCCGTCTTGTAGCGGGCAACGCTCGTGACCGGGATCAATTCCAGCGACAGGCCCGACGACGAGACCCGCGGGCTGTTCGGCAAGGCCAGGCGCAGCTCGCGCGCCATGCGCCGCAACGCGTTGTCGGCCACATCGACCAGCTGGGCGCGGGCCTGCGTGGCCAGGTAGAGCTGCACCGGCTGCACGATGAAGCGCGTGACGATCGCGGCGAGGATGCCGGTGATCGCGATGACGATCACCGCCTCGACGAGCGTGAAGCCGCGTGGCTGGCACGAGGCCGCCGGCGCATCAGATGGCAGGCGATGGCGCATGGGCGGTCCGGTAGCCGTCGAGGGTCAGCGTGTTGCCGTCCGGGCTGGTGACGGTGACGGTGATGCGCAGGACGGCACCGCTCGCTGCCGTCAGCTGGTAGTAGCTGTTGCCGAGGTCGGCCGCCGTCACGGCCACTGAGGCGCGGTAGCCCGACAGGGCCGTGATCGGCGTGTTCGTGATGTCGACGATGCCGTTCGCGGCATAGCCGTGGTAGTCGTTGACGTTGTCGAACTGCGGCGTGGCGGCGCGTGTCTCGTTCGACTCCGGGCCCATCGCCTCTGGCAGGCTGGCGCAGCCGGCCGCGCTGGTGACGGTCAGCGCCGCATTGGGATCATCGGGATCGCACCAGGTGAACGACATCTGCTCGATCTCGTCGAGCAGGGCCTCCGCGACCGCCAGCGCCTGCCGCCGCTGCAGCGGATCGGCGCTGTGCGCACCCGCCTGGATGAACACCCGCAGCACGCCTGCCAGCGCCGCGCTCAGCACGACCATGAACACGACGAGCTCGATCAGCGACAGGCCGCGCTGGATCGGGCGAGGATGAACATGACCGGATGGCAGGCTTGACATGCCGGACTTATCGGGGGTCGACGCCGTTGCTGGAGAGGACATATCAACCTCCCCTGCCCATCGCTGCCTGGCCGAGGCTCCACAGCGGCAGGAACACGCCGAGTGCCAGCACCAGCACCAGGCCGGCGATCACCAGCAGCAGCAGCGGCTCGATCGCGCTGGCGAGGCCCTTGATGCCGTAGGCGGTCTCGCGCTCGTACATGGCGGCGATCTCGAGCAGCAGCGCGTCGAGTTCGCCGGTCTCCTCGCCGACCGCGATCATCTGCAGCACCACCGGCGTGAAGATGCCGCTGGCCGCGGCGCAGCGCGACAGGCTGCCGCCGCGCTCGACGCCGTCGCGCATCTGTTCGATGCGGCTCGCGATCCACGCGTTGTCCACCGTCTGCGCGACCACCGTCATCGCCTGGCTGAGGGGAATGCCGCTGCGCGACGCCAGCGCGAAGCTGCGGGCGAAACGCGCCAGCGTGGCCTTCTGCACGATCGGCCCGGCGATCGGCAGGCGCAGCTTCAGCCGGTCCCAGCGGTAGCGGCCGTCCGGCGTGGCGAGCCAGGCGCGCAGCGCGAGGACGCCGGCCGTGCCGGCCGCCAGCAGCAGCGGCCACCACGCGAGCGTGAAGGCCGAGAAGCCGAGCAGCAGGCGCGTCATCAGCGGCAGCTGCGTCTTGAAGCCTGCGAACACCGAGGCGAAGGCCGGCAGCACGAACAGGTTGATGACCACCAGCGCGATGCCCATCGCCACCACCACCATCGCCGGGTAGCGCAGCGCCTGGCGGATGCGCGAGCGGATGTCCATCTCGAACTCGATGTGCTCGGCCAGCCGCAGGAACACCTCGGGCAGCCGGCCCGTCATCTCGCCGACCCGCGTCATCGCGATGAAGAAGGGCGTGAACACCTGCGGGTGCCGCGCCAGTGCGGCCGACAGCTCGCGGCCCTGGTCGAGGCAGGCGCGCACGTCGGCCAGCACCTGCGAGAGCGCCGGCTTCACGGCCGAGGCCTGCAGCCCCGCCAGCGCGCGCAGCAGCGGCACCCCGGCCCGCAGCAGCGTGTAGAGCTGCCTGGCCAGCACCAGCATGTCTTCGAGCGTGACGGAGCCTGCGCGCAGGGCCTGCCACCACGCCGGGGATACCGCTGCCGCTTCGACATCGTCCACGGTGATGTGCACCGGCGTGACGCCGCCGGCCAGCAACTGGTCGGCCACCGCCGATTCGGTGGGCGCGTTCAAGCTGCCGGCGATCAGTTCGCCGCGCGCGTTGCGGCCTTTCCAGTGGAACCTATCCATGGCCGGAGTCCTGGTCGAATTCGCTGGTCAGGCGCATCGCCTCGGCGATCGAGGTCTGCCCGGCGCGCACCAGGTCGCAGGCGCGGTGCGCCAGCGTGCGGCCGCGCATGCGCTCGCGTGCCGCCGCGAGGAAGGCGGCCGGATCGCCGTGCGTGGCCGCATGGGCCAGCCCGGCGTCCATCTCCAGCATCTCGTAGACCCCCAGCCGCCCGGCGTAGCCGGTGCCGTTGCAGAGCTGGCAGCCGCGGCCGCGCTGCGTGGGGGTGGCATTGCTGCCGG
>NZ_JBFUCB010000085.1:0-15166 GCF_056405435.1 Rhizobacter sp. P1_G5
GCGCTGCTCCAGCGCATCGAGCTGCGCGTCGCCGAAGCGCTGCCACCACGGCCCCTTGGCGGCCGCGTCGTCGGGCGAGGCCGTGCGCCACGGCGCATCGAGCGTCYAGGTGACGGGCATGTCGGGCTTCGGCGGCTGGTAGTCCGGGCCCGCCGCGCAGGCCGTCAACAACAGGACCAGCAACGGTGCAGCAACCCGCAGCGTCACAGCGCCCCCTTCGCCGGCGGAGCGTCCTTGCCCGCCGGCGTGTCCTTGGCCGCTGGCGCCAGGGCCACCCGGTCGCCATCGGTCAGCGAGTCCGACGGATTCAGCACCAGCCGCTGGTTCGCCGCCAGGCCGTCGAGCACCTCGACGCTCTCGCCGTAGTTGCGGCCGAGCGTCACCGCGCGCAGCGTCACGCGGCCGCTCTCGTCGACCAGCGCGACGCGCGTGCCTTCGGCGCGGAACAGCAGCGCATTCGCCGGCACCAGCACCGCCTGGCTGGCCGCCAGCGGCAGCGACACCTGCACGTAGGCGCCCGGCAGCAGCGTGCCATCCGGGTTCGGCAGCGCGATCTCGACCTGCATCGTGCGCGTACCGGTGTCGATCGACGCCGCGGTGCGCGCCACCGTGCCCTTGAAGCTCTGCCCGCGCAGCTCGCCCTGCGTGACGACCACCGGCTGCCCCGCCTTCACCAGCTGCGCATACGACTGCGGCACGTTCACGTAGACGCGCAGCGGATCGGTCTGCGACAGCGTGAACAGCGGCTTGCCGCTCATGTCGATCAGGTCGCCCACGTCGACGTTGCGCCGCGTGATCACGCCGGCGAACGGCGCCACCACGCGCTTGAAGCCCTCGAGCTGGCGCAGCCGCTGCACGTTGGCGTCGGCCGCGGCCAGGTTGGCGCGCGCCTGCGCGGCACTGCTGCGGCGCTCGTCGAGGTCCTGCTGCGAGACCACGTCTTTCTTGCGCAGGCTCTCCCAGCGCTCGACCGTGCTCTTCGCGAGCTCCAGGCTCGACGACGCCTGCTCGCGCGCGGCGATCGCCTGCGTGAGCTGCTGGTCGAGCTCGGGCGATTCGATCTCGGCCAGCACCTCGCCGCGCTCGACGCGGCTGCCGATGTCCTTGGTCCAGCGCCGCAGGTAGCCGGTGGCGCGCGCAGCGATCGGCGATTGCACGAAGCCCTGCAGCGTGCCCGGCAGCGCGAGCGTCTGGCCGGCATCGCCGGTCTTCGGCAGCGCGGTCTTCACGTACTGCTTCGCGCGCTCGGCGGTGCCGGCCTCCAGCGCCTTCGCACTGCCCATGCGGCTGATCACGGTGCGGCCGGCGCCCAGCGCCAGCAGCACCAGCACCGCGAGCGCGACCCAGCGCATGCGGCGCGCGACGGCGCGGCGCTCCAGCGGGTCGGCCAGGTGCAGGGCGTGCTCGGGATCGTTCGGGTCGGCGGCGTGGATGCCCAGTGCCGCGTGGCGCTGCTCGGTCATGACTCAGGTCTCCTGGAGGCTGGCAGTGGGTGGCAGTGCGGCAACGTCACGCGCGGCATGGCGATGCGCCAGCCAGCGGTGCACGCCGGCGAACACCACCGGCACGAAGTAGAGGGTCGAGACGGTCGCGAACAACAGCCCGCCGATCACCGCGCGGCCGAGCGGCGCGTTCTGCTCGGCGCCTTCGCCCAGGCCGAGCGCCATCGGGATCATGCCGATGATCATCGCGAGCGCCGTCATCAGCACCGGGCGGATCCGCGTGGCGCCGGCTTCGAGCGCGGCCGACAGCGCCGGCACGCCTTCCTGCTGGCGCTGCCGCGCGAACGACACCAGCAGGATGCTGTTCGCGGTGGCCACGCCCATCGTCATGATCGCGCCGGTGAGCGCCGGCACGCTCAGCGTGGTGCCGGTGATGAACAGCATCCACGCGATGCCGGCCAGCGCCGACGGCAGCGCAGCGACGATGATCAGCGCATCGATCCAGCTCTGGAAATTGACGACGATCAGCAGGTACACCAGCACGATCGCCATCGCGAGGCCCACGCCCAGCCCGATGAACGAGGCCTGCATCGTCTGCACCTGGCCGCGCAGCACCACCTGGCTGCCACGCGGCAGCTTCGGGCGGATCTCGTCGACCAGCGCCTGCACCTTGCCGGCGACGCTCGCGAGGTCGGTGCCCTGCACGCCGACGTACACATCGATCGCCGGCAGGATGTTGTAGCGCGAGGCCACCGCGAGCTGCCGGCCCGGTGCCGCCTCGACCAGGTTGCCCAGCAGCTGCGTGCCGCCCGCGGCCGCGGCGGCCGTGCCACTCCCCGCGCCGACCGCGCCGACCGGCAGGTTCAGCAGCGCGTCCAGTGAATCCACCTTGTACTGCGGCGTCTGCACCGCGATGTTGTAGACCACGCCGTTCTGCGGGTTCAGCCAGAAGGCCGGCGCCGTCTGCGAGCTGCCCGACAGCGAGATCAGCACGTTCTGCCCGACGTTCGACGCGGTGAGGCCGAGCTGCTGCAGCCGCGAGCGGTCCATGTTGAGGTTCAGCGCCGGCAGGTCGTTGCGCTGGTGCACGTGCGCATCGACGGCGCCGGGGATCTCGCGGATCTTGCGCGTCAGCTCGGCCGCCAGCGCCGCGTTGGCGGCGAGGTTCTGGCCGGTGAACTGCACGTCGATCGCCGCCGGCAGCCCGAAGTTCAGGATCTGCGTGACGATGTCGGCCGGCTGGAAGAAGAACTCGGTACCCGGAAAGCGCTTCGGCAGCTCGGCGCGCAGCAGGCTGATGAACTCGTCGGTCGGCCGGTGGCCCTCCTTCAGCGAGAGCTGCAGCTCGCCATCGAGCGTGCCGATGGTGCCGGCATTGCTGTACGACAGGTTGATGCCGCTGTTGGGCACGCCCAGGTTGTCGAGGATGGTCTCCAGCTGGTCGGCCGGGATCAGCTCGCGGATCACTGCCTCGACCTCGTCGGCCAGCCGCGCGGTCTCCTCGATGCGCGTGCCGGTGGGCGCGCGCAAGTGCAGCCGGATCTGGCCCGAATCGACGCTCGGGAAGAAATCGCGCCCGAGGAACGGGATCAGCCCGCACGACAGCACGCAGAACAGCGAGAAGCCGATCACGAAGCGCCTGCGCTGCGACAGCAGGGCCGACAGCGACAGCGTGTAGACCCGGCGCACGCGCTCGAACTGGCGGTCGAAGGCGAGGTACACGCGCTGCAGCGCGTTCGGCTTCGCGCCCTTCGGTGCCGCATGCGCCTTGGCCATCAACAGCATCACCAGCGTCGGCACCAGCGTGCGCGACAGCAGGTACGACGCGATCATCGCGAACACCACCGCCTCGGCCATCGGCACGAACAGGAAGCGCGCGACGCCCGACAGGAAGAACATCGGCACGAACACGATGCAGATGCACAGCGTGGAGACGAAGGCCGGCACGCCGATCTCGCCGGCGCCGACCTCGATCGCCTCGATCAGCGGCTTGCCCAGGTGCAGGTGGCGCTCGATGTTCTCGATCGTCACGATCGCCTGGTCGACCAGGATGCCCACCGACAGCGCCAGGCCGCCGAGCGTCATCAGGTTCAGCGTCTCGCCGAGCATCTGCAGCACCAGGATGGACGCGAGGATCGACAGCGGGATCGTCGCCGCGATGATCAGCGTGCTGCGCCAGTTGCCGAGGAACAGCAGCACCATCGCGGCCGTCAGCAGCGCGGCGATCACCGCCTCGGCGATCACGCCCTTGACCGCTGCCTTCACGAACACCGACTGGTCGAACAACGGCGTCACCTTCACGTCGGCCGGCAGCGTCTGCGCGGCGCGCGGCAGCAGCGCGCGCAGGTTGTCGACGATGTCGAGCGTCGAGGCGCCGCCGTTCTTCAGCACCGACAGCAGCACGCCGCGCGCGCCGTCCTGCCGCACGATGTTGGTCTGCGGCGAGAAGCCGTCGCGCACGTAGGCAACGTCGCGCAGGTAGGTGGTGGCCGAACCGTTCGTGCGCACCGGCAGGTCGTTCAGCCCGGCGACCGCGTCGGGCGAGCCGTTCATCTTCACGGTGTACTCGGTGGCGCCGAACTTCGCGGTGCCCGACGGCAGGATCAGGTTCTGCAGGTTGATCGCGTTGACCACGTCGGCCGGCGACAGCCCGCGCGCCTGCAGCGCCGCGGTGTCGAGGTCGACCGAGATCAGCCGGTTCTTGCCGCCGTACGGGAACGGCACGGCCACGCCGGGAATCGTGATGAGTTGCGGGCGCAGCTGGTTGACCGCGGCGTCGAACACCGATTGCTCCGGCAGCGTCGGGCTCGACAGCGCGAGCTGCACCACCGGGATGCTGGAGGCCGAGTACTTGATCACCAGCGGCGGCGTGGTGCCCGGCGGCAGCTGCCGCACCTGGGTCTGCATCGACGCGACGACCTGGGCGATCGCGGTCTGGATGTTGGCGGTCGGCTGGAAGAAGACCTTGATCACCGCGACGCCGTTCAGCGATTGCGATTCGATGTGCTCGATGTCGCTGACGGTGGTGGTGAGCCCGCGCTCGCTCTGCGCCGAGATCCGCTGGCCCATCTCCTGGGCCGACAGCCCGCCGTAGTTCCAGATGATGCTGATCACCGGAATGTTGATTTCCGGGAAGATGTCGGTCGCCATGTTGCGCAGCGCGAACGGCGTGGCCAGCACGATCAGCAAGGCCATCACGATGAACGTGTAGGGGCGACGGAGCGCCAGCTGGACCATGGACATCGATCGAGACCTCTCAAGGAAACGCCGGGCCGCCCCAAGTTCCTTGACCCCCTCGGGGGGCCTGACGCGAAGCGGCAGGTGTGGGGGCCAACTGTTACGCGGGTCGTCGATCATAGGCAGATTCGCATTGCCGACGTGTGGCCGGTGGCGATGGCCGCCTGCGGCGAACACCCTGCGATGCGCGCGGCCGTCAGCCCGGCGTAAGCTGCCGGCACGCGGCGCGGGCCCGCCGCGAAGGAGTGGACATGGGCTGCCGACGCTGTGCACTGATCCGGGGCGCGCTGGGTGCGTCGATGGCATCGCTCGCGCTGGCGGCCGAGYCGCCGCTGCCACCGCCCGGCAGCGCGCCGAACCTGCCGAGCTGCGTGAGCACCGCGTGGATCCACTTCGGCCGCGACGACCGCGCCGCGGTGCTGGACGACGGCGACCGGCGCGCGGTGCTCGCCGAGATGCACAGCCTGTACCCGGTGCTCGAGCGCGACGGCGTGCCGGTGTCGCGCGTGGTGCTGTGGCGCCAACCCGGCGGCGAGCTGCTCTATGTGACCGCGATCGACAACCCTCGCCAGGTGGGCGAGGCCTGCTTCATCGCGACGGTGTCGGCAGCGCGCTTCAGCGTGACGGCGCCGCTGCTGCGCAAGTACCTGCTGCTGGAAGCGGCCCCTTGACGGGGGCGCGGGCGGGGCTCAGCCGCCGGCGCGCTTGACGGTGTGGCCGGCGCGCTTCAGGCGCTCCATCACCGTCTCGACGTGGTCGCCTTGCAGCTCGATGACGCCATCTTTCACGGTGCCGCCGACGCCGCAGGCGGCCTTCAGCTCGCGTGACAGCAGGGTCAGCGCGTCGGCGTCGAGCAGCAGGCCTTTCACCAGCGTCACGCCCTTGCCCTTGCGGCCCTTGGTCTCGCGCGAGACACGCACGATGCCGTCGCCCTGCGGCAGCGCCTTCTGCGCCTTGCACGCGCACTGCGCGACCGGCTGGCGGCAGTCGGGGCAGATTCGGCCGGTGTCGGTGGAATAGACCAGCGCCGACAGGTCAGCGAGGGTGCCGGACCGGCGTTCGTTGAGGGGCTTCGGCATGGACATCCTTTCGGGCGGCGATGGTAACGCCGGGGCCCGGGCCGCCGCGCAGCGACGTATCCTGGCTCGATCACAAGACCAGGAGACACACCCATGCGCCACCCACCCGTCAGCCGCTACCCGGTGCCCGAACTCGCCGGCCTGCCCGACGACATCCGCGCGCGCATCCTCGATGTGCAGCAGAAGGCGGGCTTCGTGCCGAACGTGTTCCTCGGCTTCGCGCACCGGCCCGACGAGGCGCGGGCCTTCTTCGCGTACCACGACGCGCTGCTGCTGAAGGAAGGCGGCCATCTGACGAAGGGCGAGCGCGAGATGATCATCGTCGCGACCTCGGGGGCCAACAACTGCCTGTACTGCGTGGTCGCGCACGGCGCGATCCTGCGCGTCTACGAGAAGCAGCCGCAGCTCGCCGACCAGGTCGCGACCAACTACCTGAAGGCCGACATCACGCCGCGGCAGAAGGCGATGCTCGGCTTCGCGATGAAGGTCTGCAACGACGCGGCCAACATCGTCGAGTCGGACTTCGAGGCGCTGCGCGTGCACGGCTTCGACGACGAGGACATCTGGGACATCGGCGCGATCACCGCCTTGTTCGGATTGAGCAACCGGATGGCGAACCTGATGAGCCTGCGGCCGAACGATGAGTTCTACCTGATGGGGCGGGTGGCGCGGGAGAAGAAGGCCTAGCGGATCAGCAGGCCCTCGGCGGTCCATTGCTGGACCGTGCCGACCACCCCGACCGCATCGGCCGCGATCTCGCACAGCGCGCTGAAGTCCTCGCCCCGCATCGCCGCCACGAGCAACCGCGCCTCGAGCGCGCTCGCCACCGTCCGCCAGCGCGTCTCCAGCAGCGGCCGCCAGACGATCAGCTGGTGCTCGCCCGCCTCGGGCTCGGCCAGCTCCGGCTCGTCGTCGCCCTGCAGCGCCCGCCACGCAGGTTCCACGTGCCAGTCGAGCGCCAGCACCTGCACGCTCGGATGAAAGCGCAGCACGCGCTGCGGCCAGCCGTCGACGGGCAGCGCCGCCAGCTCGGCCGGTGTCATCGGCGTCGCATCCGCCGCATCGAAGGCATCGCGCAACGCCCACTCCATGCGTGCCAGGTCGACGAACGCCGGATGCGGCACCAAGCCGGGATGTGCCGCCATGAACTCCGCCAGCCGGTGCCCGAACCAGCGGATCGACGGCTGCCGCGACGGATGCGCCTGCAGGTAGGCCTCGGCCAGCGCATCGAAGGCCTCGTCGCCCATCGCGCGCGGCAGCACGCCGTGGTTGTCGCGCAGCGCCGCCACCAGCCGCGCGCGGTAGGCGTTCTGGTAGATGCGCAGCAGCGGCTCGTGCTGCACCGGCTCGCGCAGCAATCCTTCGGGAGCCACCGCGCCGAGCATTGCAGCGTGCAGCCCGCTCTGCTGGTGCATCAACACGCTCATGCGGCCTCCGCCATCTGCAGCGCCGCAGCTTCCACCGCGCGCGCCTGGTCCAGCTCGACCACCAGTTCCGCCAGCGGCGGGATGTGGTCGTCGCGCTCGATCATCGCCGGCACCCGGCCGAGCCGCTGCACCGTGTAGCCATAGAGCGCCCACACCGCCGCGCACACCGGGTGGTCGTGCGTGTCGATCAGGTAGCTGCCATGGTCTTCGTGCCCGGCCAGGTGGATCTGCCGCACGCGCTCGCGCGGCATCGCGTCGATGAAGCGCCGTGCATCGAAGCCATGGTTCACGCTGCTGACGTGCACGTTGTTGACGTCCAGCAGCAGCTCGCAGTCGGCGCGCTGCAGCAGCTCGCCGATGAACTCCCACTCGCTCATCTCGTCGGCCGCGAAGCTGACGTAGCTCGACACGTTCTCCAGCACCAGCCGCCGGCCGAGCACATCCTGCACCTGGCGCACGCGCGGCACCAGGTGGCGCAGCGCCGCCTCGGTGTAGGGCATCGGCATCAGGTCATGCAGGTTGTGGTGGTCGACGCCGGTCCAGCACAGGTGGTCGGAGACCCAGGCCGGCTCGATGCGATCGGCCAGCGCCTTCAGGTCGCGCAGGTAACCGGCGTTCAGCGGGTCGGTGCTGCCGATCGACATCGACACGCCGTGCATCACCATCGGGTGGTCGCGGCGGATGCGATCGAGGTGGTGCAGCGGCTTGCCGCCGGGCACCATGTAGTTCTCGGAGATCACTTCGAGCCAGTCGACGCGCCGCGCGAGTGCGCGGTCGTCGCTGCAGAAGTTGCGGTAGTGCTCGGTGCGCAGCCCGAGCCCGAAGCCTTGCAGCGCGGTGTTCATGTCAATGCCGGCTTCGGGCGCCAGGTCTTACTTCAGCACCGTGCCGCCGGCGCTGGTGCACTCGGCAGCGGTCTTCTTGCCGACCCAGCCCTGGCCCTTGCAGCCGTTCTGGCCCTTGCATTCGCTCTTGGCGGTCTTGCAGTCGGAGGTGCCCTTGCAGCTGTTGACGCCGGCGCACTTGACGCTGCCTTCATCGGCAGCCTGCACGCTGGTGGCAACGGTGCCCAGCGAGAACAGGGCGGCGGCGGTGGTGGCCAGGGCGAGGCCGGACTTCAGGTTCAGCATGATCGGTTCCTTCAGGTTGGTGTGGGGACGTGCAGGCGGGGATGAATCCCCCGCGCCAGCCCCACTCTGTCGGTAACCGCCGCGCGTCCTTACACCGGCTGCTTCAGCACTTCGGCCATCGCGACCGCCGTCGCCTCGACGTTGCCCGAGTTCAGCCCCGCGACGCACATGCGCCCCGAGCGCACCAGGTACACCGCATGGTCCTCGCGCAACCGGTCGCACTGCTCGGCCGTCAGCCCGGTGTAGCTGAACATCCCGCGCTGGCTCAGGAAGTAGCCGAAGTCGCGGCCCGGCAGCTTGGCGCTCAGCACTGCATGCAGCTTCTCGCGCATCGCCTTGATGCGGACACGCATCGCGTCGAGCTCGGCCGCCCACTGCTCGTACAGCGCCGGCGTCTGCAGCACCCGCGCGACGATCTGGCCGCCATGCGTCGGCGGGCTGCTGTAGTTCCTGCGGATCGTCGCCTTCATCTGGCCCAGCACCAGCRCCGCTTCGGCCGCGTTCGGGCACACCACGCTCAGGCCGCCGCAGCGCTCGCCATACAACGAGAAGCTCTTCGAGAACGAGCTCGCGACGAAGAAGCTCAGCCCCGCATCGGCCAGCGCGCGGATCGCGAACGCGTCCTGCGAGATGCCGTCGCCGAAGCCCTGGTAGGCGATGTCCACGTACGGGATCAGCTTGCGCTGCGCCAGCACCGGGATCAGCTCGGCCCACTGCGCCGCGCTCAGGTCGACGCCGGTCGGGTTGTGGCAGCAGGCGTGCAGCAGCACGATGCTCTTCTCCGGCAGCACCGACAGCGCCGCCAGCATCTCGGGGAAGCGCACGCCGCCGGTGGCCGCGTCGTAGTACGGATAGGTGCTGACGGTGAAGCCCGCGCCCTCGAACATCGCGCGGTGGTTGTCCCAGGTCGGGTCGCTGACCCACACGCTGGATTGCGGGAAATAGCGCTTCAGGAAATCGCCGCCCACCTTCAGCCCGCCGGAGCCGCCGAGCGTCTGGATCGTCGCGACCCGCCCGCTGGTCACCGCCTCGTGCGTGGCGCCGAACAGCAGGTGCTGCACCGCCTGGCGGTAGTTGGCCGCGCCTTCCATCGGCTGGTACGGGCGCGCGCCGATCGCCTGCAGCATCGCCGATTCGGCCTCGCGCACCGCGCGCATCACCGGCAGCCGGCCTGCGTCATCGAAGTAGATGCCGATGCTCAGGTTGATCTTGTGCGGCCGGGGGTCGCGCCCGAAGGCCTCGTTGAGGGTCAGGATGGGATCGCCCGCGTAGGCGTCGACGTGCTCGAACATGGTGCTGCCTTGGGTGGAGAGGTGAGTCGGTGTCGGATGCAAATTATCCGCGACGCCCTTCAGCCCCCGCCCGGCGCGGCCGATATCCCTCGGGCGAGGCGCCGCCGATGTCCGGCCGGCACCCGCTCCACCCCGGCGCAGGGCAGAGACCAGAGAGTTCCCCGAGTGACTGTCAGATCGATCCGCAACAAGGCGCACTGGGCCGCATACGCCACCGTGGTGACGTTGGCGGTCGCCGTCTTCCTGGCCGCCTGGTCGGCCCGGCAGGATCGGCTGTGGGGCGACATGCAGGAGGCCGCGCACGAGGCGGCGCGCGAGGTCGGGCTGTCGACGCGCTCGGCACGCAACAGCGTCTTCATGCTGCAGGGTGTCGCGAACGGCCTGTTCCAGCAGCAGGGCCTCACGCTGTCGAAGGAGCACGCGGCAGCGCTCGCCGAGCGGCTGGACATCCCCGGCACCACCGTGCTGCTGCCGACCATGCGGGCCGCGCACCACACCGCGCGCGCATCGGGCAACAACCATGCCGATTCGCCGGCCTTCAGCATGGCCGGCCCGAAACCGGCGCCGGCCAGTGAAGCAGGTCGCGAGAAGGGCCGCGAGATCGAGATCGCGCTCGCGCTCGGGCCGGCGCTGATCCAGGCCAAGACCACGCAGGCGGCCGCCGCCGCGGTGTACTACCTGTCGGGCCAGGGCTTCCACCTGATCTTTCCGCCGGCCTCCGACGACCTGCAGCTGTTCACGCCCGACATGCTGGGCCGCGACCCCTACCGCGACGGCCTCGTCGAGCGCAACCCCGGCCGCGCGCCGGTCTGGTCGGCCTCGTACGACGACCCCAAGGGCAACGGGCTGGTCAGCACGCTGGCGATCCCGATCGACGATGCCGACGGCCACTACCGGGCCATCGCGGCGATGGATTTCCAGCTCGACAGCCTGTCGCAGTACGTGCGCCGGCCGGCGCTGGGCATCGCGACCGCCTTCATCCTCGACGACCACGACCGCGTGATCGCGCACCCGACGATGGTCGGCGGCGCCTCCGACAAGGCGCCGACGCTGCAGCAGGTGGCCGAGCGCGCCGGCACCTCGGGCGACTGGAGCGCGCTGCGCACCGCGCCGGCCAACAACCGGCAGCAGATCGCCGCCGACTGGGCGCTGGTCTACGACATCGAATCCACGCCGTGGCGCTATGCGATCGTGGTCGACCGCGCGCAGCTGCGCTGGGCCGCGCTGCGCACGATGCCGCTGGAGGCCGGCGCGCTCGCCGCGCTGCTGCTGTTGCTGGGCTATGCCGAGAAGCGCCGCCGCGAGGCGCTGGTGTCGCTGCGCCGCAAGGCGGCCGAGGACGTGCTGCAGGCCGCGCCGGCGCCGGTGGCGGTGCTGCGCCAGGCCGACCTGTCGATCATGATGGCCAATGCCGCGCTGCTGCGGCTGTTCGGCGACGACGGCACCGTCGATGCGGCCCGAGCCCGCCAGAGCGCGCACGAGCAGCTGCACGACCTGATCAAGAGCCTGTCGTCGCAGGAGCAGATCGATGCCGGCCGCGTCAGCGAGATGTGCCTGCAGCGCAGCGACAGCACGCCGTTCTGGGTGCTGGTGCGCTGCGTGCCGCTGGTGCACGAGGACGAGCCCGGCTGGCTGTGCAGCCTGACCGAGGTGACGGCRCTGAAGCAGGCGCAGGACCAGCTGGAGACGCTGGCCACCACCGATCCGCTGACCGGCGCGCTGAACCGCCGAGCGATCGCCACGCGCGGCAACGCCGAGCTGAAGCGCGTCGGCCGCACCGCGGCGAGCTTCTCGGTGCTGCTGCTGGACATCGACCTGTTCAAGCGCGTCAACGACGAGCACGGCCACCCGGCCGGCGACCGCGTGCTGCAGGCGGTGGCCCGGGCCTGCCAGGGCGCGCTGCGCGAGCTCGACGTGTTCGGCCGCTGGGGCGGCGAGGAGTTCGTCGCGCTGCTGCCGGACACCGGCCACGATGGTGCGGTGACCGCGGCCGAGCGGCTGCGCAGTGCGATCGAGAACCTGTGCATCGACGACGATGCGGGCCGGCCGATCCGCCCGACCGTCAGCATCGGCGTGGCGGTCGTGCAGCCGGCCGGCGATTCGCTGGAGGCGCTGCTGTCGCGCGCCGACACCGCGCTCTACGTCGCGAAGGCGGCCGGCCGCAACCGCGTGTGCGTGGCGCCCGCGGGCAACGCGCCGGCCGAGGTGGTTCAGGCAGCCGTCGTTCAGGCCGAGAGTGCGGCCTCGATGTCGGCCGACAGCGATTCGGGCGTGTCGGTCGGCGCATAGCGCTTGATCACCTGGCCGTCCTTGCCGACCAGGAACTTCGTGAAGTTCCACTTGATCGCCTTGGTGCCGAGGATGCCCGGGGCTTCGGCGGTCAGCCACTTGTAGAGCGGGTGGGCATCGCTGCCGTTCACGTCGGTCTTGGCCATCATCGGGAAGCTGACGCCGTAGTTCAGCTGGCAGAACGACGCGATCTCGTCGTTGCTGCCGGGATCCTGGTGGCCGAACTGGTTGCTCGGGAAGCCGACGACGGCGAGCCCCTTGTCGGCGTATTTCTTCCACAGCGCCTCCAGCCCGGCGAACTGCGGCGTGAAGCCGCACGCGCTCGCGGTGTTGACGATCAGCAGCACCTTGCCGCGCTGGGCCGCCAGCGGTGCCGGCTTGCCGTCGATCGTGGTGGCTTCGAAGTCGTAGGCTGTGGTCATGGTCGTTCCCTTTCAGTTGGAGAAAGCAGCGATGCCCGTCTGGGCGCGGCCGAGGATCAGCGCGTGCACGTCGTGCGTGCCCTCGTAGGTGTTGACCACCTCCAGGTTCACCAGGTGCCGCGCGACGCCGAACTCGTCGCTGATGCCGTTGCCGCCCATCATGTCGCGCGCCAGCCGGGCGATGTCGAGGCTCTTGCCGCAGGAGTTGCGCTTCATGATCGACGTGATCTCGACCGCGGCGGTGCCCTCGTCCTTCATGCGGCCCAGCCGCAGGCAGCCCTGCAGGCCGAGCGTGATCTCGGTCTGCATGTCGGCCAGCTTCTTCTGCACCAGCTGGTTGGCCGCGAGCGGCCGGCCGAACTGCTTGCGGTCGAGCACGTACTGGCGCGCACGGTGCCAGCAGTCCTCGGCCGCGCCGAGCGCGCCCCAGGCGATGCCGTAGCGCGCGCTGTTCAGGCAGGTGAACGGGCCCTTCAGGCCACGCACCTCGGGGAAGGCGTTCTCCTCGGGGCAGAACACGTTGTCCATCACGATCTCGCCGGTGACGCTGGCGCGCAGCCCCACCTTGCCGTGCACCGCCGGCGCGCTCAGGCCCTTCCAGCCCTTCTCGAGCACGAAGCCGCGGATCGCGCCGCTGTCGTCCTTGGCCCAGACCACGAACACGTCGGCGATCGGGCTGTTGGTGATCCACATCTTCGCGCCCGACAGGCTGTAGCCGCCGTCGACCTTGCGCGCCCGCGTGACCATGCTGCCGGGGTCGGAGCCGTGGTCCGGCTCGGTCAGGCCGAAGCAGCCGATCCACTCGCCGCGCGCGAGCTTCGGCAGGTACTTCTGCTTCGTCGCCTCGTTGCCGAACTCGTGGATCGGCACCATCACCAGCGACGACTGCACGCTCATCATCGAGCGGTAGCCGGAGTCGACGCGCTCGACCTCGCGCGCCACCAGCCCGTAGCAGACGTAGTTCAACGCGGCGCCGCCGTAGGCCTCGGGGATGGTCGGGCCGAGCAGGCCGAGCTCGCCCATCTCGCGGAAGATCTCGACATCGGTCTTCTCATGGCGGAAGGCCTCGAGCACGCGCGGCGCGAGGCGGCCCTGCGCGTAGTCGCGGGCGGCGTCGCGCACCTGGCGCTCGTCGCTGTCGAGCTGCTGGTCGAGCAGCAGCGGGTCGTCCCACTGGAAGGCTGCTTTGGTCGTGGACATGACGGAATCTCCGGGAGGGGTTTCGGGTGTCGGTTCGCAGGGCAAGGATGGCAGGGTAACCCTTGTCGGCTTGTCGGGCGCTTGTCCGGTGTCTTCAGGCTTCGTCCGCCAGCAGCGACAGCCCGAGCAGCGCGCGCCGCTTCAGCCACGGGCTCGGGCGATAGCGCGGATCGCCGTAGAAGGCGTGCATGCGTTCGAGGATCGTGAGCACCGTGCGCGCGCCGAGCCGGTCGCCCCAGGCGAGCGGCGGCAGCGGGTAGTTCAGGCCGAGCTTGACGGCGAGGTCGATGTCGGCCGGCGTCGCGATGCGCTGCTGCGCGATGTCGCAGGCGATGTTGACGATGGTCGCGACGACGCGCTGCGCGACCAGCCCCGCGCTGTCGCGGATCACGGTCACCGGCACGCCGTCGGCCGCGAACAGGCCATGCGCCGCATCGCGCCACGCGGCGGTGGTGGCCGGCGTGGTCATCACGACGCGGCGGCGCGACAGGTCGAACAGCGTCTCCACCGCCACCGTGCGCTGCGCATCGAGGCCGAGGCGCTGCACGCAGGTCGTCGCATCGTCGCCGACCGGCGCAACCACGCACAGGCTGCCGGCACGCGGCGCGGCGCCGTCGTCGACCGGCACGCCGAGCGTGGCCACCAGCGTGCGCAGCGCCGCCGGCGCATCGGGCGCGAGCCACACCGACGCCGGCCGCGCGGCCGGTGCCGCCGCCTCGGCGATCGCCTGCTTCTGCCCGCCGTCGTAGCGGTAGAAGCCGCGCCCGGCCTTGCGCCCGACCAGGCCGGCGGCGAGCATCTGGCGCGTCAGCGGCTGCGGCCGGTAGCGCGGCTCATCGTAGTACTGGCGGTAGATGGATTCCATCACCGGGTGCGACACGTCGAGCGCGGTGATGTCCATCAGCTCGAACGGGCCGACGATGAAGCCGGCCACGTCGCGCAGCACGCGGTCGATCTCGTGGAACTCGGCGACGCCCTCGGCCAGGATGCGCAGGCCCTCGGTGCCGAAGCCGCGCCCGGCGTGGTTGACGATGAAGCCCGGCGTGTCCTTCGCGCGCACCGCGGTGTGCCCCAGGCGCCGGCCGAGCGCCAGCAGGTTCAGCGTGACGGCCGGGTCGGTCAGCAGCCCGTCGACCGCCTCGACCACCTTCATCACAGGGACCGGGTTGAAGAAGTGGAAGCCGGCCACCCGCGCCGGCAGCCGCAACGAGGCGGCGATCGCGGTGACCGACAGCGACGAGGTGTTGCTCGCGAGCACGCAGTCGTCGCGCACCAGCGCCTCGAGCTGGGCGAACAGCGCCTGCTTGGCGCCGAGGTCTTCGACGATCGCCTCGATGACGACATCGCAGTCGCGCAGCGCCTCGAGCGTGGCGACCGGCGCGAAGCGCGCGGTGGCGGCTGCCGCCTGCTCGGCGCTCAGCTTGCCGCGTTCGTGCAGCGTGCGCAGCGTGCCGGCCAGCTTCTCGCAGCCCGCTGCCGCACCGCCCTCGCGCGCATCGAAGACCCGCACCGCCAGCCCGGCCTGCGCCGCGATCTGCACGATGCCCATGCCCATCACGCCGGCACCGACCACGCCCAAGGTCAGCGGGGCGGTGGCGAAACGGGGCCGTTCATCCTGGGGATCGGTCTGCATTGCGGGACACCATGC
>NZ_JBFUCB010000086.1:0-15115 GCF_056405435.1 Rhizobacter sp. P1_G5
CGGTAGACCTCGCCCATTCCGCCGCGGGCAATCAGGGCGAGCAGCCGGTAGTCGCCCAGGCGCCGGCCGCTGGCGTCGGGCGGCGCCTCGGTGGTGTCAGCGGCCTCGGTCGACAGCGCCGCGAGCAGGGTGGACGCGGGCGGGTGGTCGAGTGCACCGGCGCCGGCCGCCGCGGCGACCAGCGCTTCGAGTTCGGCCTTCAGCGCCGGGTCGTCACCACAGGCGGCGTCGATGTGGGCGCGGCGTTGCGGCGCCGGCAATGCCAGCGTGTCGGCCACCAGGCCTTTCAGGTGCTGCCAGCGTGCGCGCTCGACGGTGTCGGTCATTGAACGGCCTTCGCTTGCCCCGGGCGGGGCTGCAGTTCGCGCATCAGCCAGGCCCGCGCGCTGACCCAGTCGCGCTTGACGCTGGCCGGTGAGATCGCCAGCGCCTGCGCCGTCTCGTCGACGCTCAGGCCGCCGAAGAAGCGCAGCTCGACGACCTCGCACTGCTGGCGGTCCAGCCGCTCCAGGCGGTGCAGCGCCTGGTCCAGCGACAGCAGGTCCAGCGGCAGGTGGGCGGCTTGGTCCGGTGTCGAGAACGCGCTGTCGCCCAGCTCGTCCAGGCTGAGCGCGACGCCGTCGCCGCGCTTGTCGGCCGCGCGGGCGCGGGCATGGTCGATCAGCACGTGGCGCATCAGGCGCGAGGCCAGGCCGAAGAATTGCGCGCGCGACTCGAGCTGCAGGCCGGGCCGGCTCGACAGCCGCAGGAAGGCCTCGTGCACCAGGCCGGCCGGCGCGAGCGTGTGGCCCTCACGCTCATGCCGCAGGTGCCGCGCGGCGAGGCGCCGCAGCTCGTCGTAGATCAGCGGCACCAGCGCTTCGAGCGCCGACGCATCGCCGCCGGACCAGCGCCGCAGCAGTTGCGTCACCGCACCGAGGGGCGCACCGGGAGCCGGGCGAGCACGGTCGCCGGGCGCAGATCTGTTCATCGAAGCCCCCCTGCCGCCCCCGAGGGCCTGAGGCCGGAGCTTACGTCCGTGTCGCGCCGGAAACTGTCATGTCTTTGTTACGGGCGGCGCGCGTCTCGGTGGGGCGCATTTGTTTCCCGGGGCTCAGGCCCCTGGGCTGATGGAACCCGCGGCGTTGCACTGCGACTCACCGCGTCATGCAGCCTTCACCCTTCAATTCGACAGCGACGAATGGGCGCCAGTCGCCCGGATTCCCCGGCGCGGATGCCCCATGCCGAGGAACACCGTGGACGGCACCGCCGGCAGGTTCCGGGCGTTCCAGGGCTTCCTCGGGGCCCCGCAGGCCCTTCGTCGACAAGGCCACCCGCCACAGGCGCATGGTCGAACGCATCAAGCGGCAGCAGGCCGCCGCCGGTGTGCGCGTCGCCGAGGTGGAGGCTGACACGGGTCTGGTGCCGCGGCTCTCGAACGGATGGCGGCAGTTGCTCGCCACCCTCGATGCCTGGAACGATGCGCTGCATCCCTCCTGGAACCTGCTGCCTGTCGCGCAGGCTCGCCCCCACGACGAGGTGTGCGCCACGAACGGCGGTTGCGCAGACCGGCTGCCTGGGCACGCAGGCATCGATGAGTTGACAGGCTTCGTCGGCCAGGCGTTCGCACTTCGGCAAAGCCCTGCACTGGAGCGGCGGTCCGATCGATCCCTCGATGGCGTGCTGATCCTGGTCGGCGATCCCGACCACGACGACGCCGACGTCCAGAAGCAGATCGGCGACCTGGTCCGCTTCCTGTATCGAGACGGCGACTTTCATTTCGTCGAGTGCCCGCCCGAGCGGGTGCCGAAGAAGCGGTCGATGTGGCGCGGCATCCAGCCGCCGGGGAAGGGTCGCCCTGGCGGAACGATCGGCATGGACGACGCCGGCTTGTCTGCGAAATCCGAGGGGTCCTCGAAGGCATTCACCGAGGCATCGCGTGAGCTGCTGCGCTGCCAGCTTGAATTTCTCGGTCACGGCGAAACGCCGGACGGGCGTCCGCTGTCGGCGATGAGCCACCGCGAGCTGGAGGCCTTGAGCGCAGCGCTGGACGACGAGGTCGAGGAACGCGGGCTCCTGATGAAGCTCGCCCGCGACGGCGACTATGCGAAGCTCGTCGACGACTGGATCCGCGCGGGGTGGGCCTATCAGGAATCAGTGCGTCAATACGCCGACCGTCGCTCCGTCAAGATGGCGCACACGATCGCCTCACACCTGCAGGCGGATCCGCGGACTGCTTCAAGCTTCAGCGCCATCGCGACGGTGGGCGCCGGCCACCTCGACGTGATGCTCGCCGAGCTGCTGAAGCAGGGCATCACCGATTTCCTCGTGCTGTGCCATGCACGCAGCCGCGGTCACGGCCACGCCAAGGTCTGCGACGAGGCGTTCAAGCCGCCAGCTTGAACACCGCCACCGTGTTGACCAGGTCCTGCGCCTGGGCCTTCAGGCTCTCGGCCGCGGCCGCGCCTTCTTCCACCATCGCGGCGTTCTGCTGCGTCGTCGTGTCCATCTGCGTCACGGCCTCGCCGATCTGCGAGACGCCGGTGCTCTGCTCGCTGCTCGCGGTGCTGATCTCGCCGACGATGTCGGTGACGCGGCGGATCGAGTTCACCACGTCCTGCATGGTCGTGCCGGCGCGGTCCACCAGCACCGTGCCCTGCTCGACGCGCTCGACGCTGGTGGAGATCAACGCCTTGATCTCCTTGGCCGCCTCGGCGCTGCGCTGGGCCAGCGTGCGCACCTCGCCGGCCACCACCGCGAAACCGCGGCCCTGTTCGCCGGCGCGCGCCGCTTCCACCGCGGCGTTCAGCGCCAGGATGTTGGTCTGGAACGCGATGCCGTCGATCACGCCGATGATGTCGACGATCTTCTTCGAGCTGTCGTTGATGCCCTTCATCGTGTCGACCACCTGGCCGACCACGTCGCCGCCCTGCACCGCGACCTCGCAGGCACTCTGCGCCAGCACGTTGGCCTGGCGGGCGTTGTCGGCATTCATGCGCACCGTGCTCGACAGCTGGTCCATCGCGGCGGCGGTCTGCTGCAACGCGCTCGCCTGCTCCTCGGTGCGGCCGCTCAGGTCGTTGTTGGCATGCGAGATCTCGGCCGATGCGGTGGCCACGCCCTCGGCATTGCGCCGCACGTCGCTCACCAGCTCGGCGAGCCGGTTGCGCATGCCGCCGAGCGCGCCCAGCAGCTGCGCGCATTCGTCGCGCCCCTCGGCATGGATGGGCTTCGACAGGTCGCCGCCGGCGATGGCCTGCGCCGAATCGACCGCCTGGTGCAGCGGGCCCGTCATCGAGCGCGTCGCGAGCACGGCCAGCAGCAGGCCGGCCAGCACCGCGAACACCGCGCCGCCGGCCAGGATGCGCTGGCCGCTCACGGCCACTGCCATCGTCTGCGCCTGGCTTGCGTCCAGCCGCTCGTCCATGTAGGTGTCGACCGCGGCCAGGCTCTTCAGGTACTCCTGCGCGAGCGGCTGCAGCTCCTTGTCGACCTGCGCGGCCACGTCGTCACCGGCCTGCTTGCGCTTGAACAGCGCGGTGCGCGAGACGCGGTAGGCCTCGCGGCGCGTCGCCACGTCGGCCATCAGCTGCTTGCCGGTGCCGTCCTCCACCAGCTCGTCGAGCTTCTTCTGCATCTCGCTGATCGAGGTGGAGGTCGCGTCCATGTCGCGCTTCAACGTCTCGATGTAGGTGGCATCGCTCGCCTTCAGCGAGGCGGCGGTGCGCACCCAGTTGAGATTGATGTTGGCGGCCCAGCGCGCCGCCAGCGATTGGCGTTGCATCTCGGTGGTCGCCAGCGCCTGGCTGGCCGTCTTCAGCGTCTCCAGGCGCCATACGCCGATCGTCGACACGAGCGCGGTGATCGCGAGGATCAGCCCGAAGGCCATGCCCAGCCGCTGGCCGAGTTTGAGGTGATTGAGCTTCATGGAAGCGGCTTTCCGTCAGTTGAACAACAAGGCTTGCGAGCCCCGCATCGATCGTAAAAAGATGACGGATGTACCAATGCAGCGAATAGGCGCGTTTTCTGCCATCAGTTCGCACCACGCTGGGGCCAGCGTGTAGGACAGCGGCGACAAACGGTGGCGCTTCCCGACTACAGCAGGACGCGTTTCCGGCCCGCTTGGGAAACCGGGCGGGGTCCTTACCGTGGAGGCCTCGAATCACTCACCAGAACAAGGGGCACCACATGACGCTCGGAACCATCCTGTTGATCGTCCTGATCCTGATCCTGGTCGGCGCGCTGCCGACCTGGCCGCACAGCCGCAGCTGGGGCTATGGCCCGAGCGGTGGGCTCGGGCTGGTCGTGGTCATCCTGATCGTGCTGCTCCTGATGGGCAGGATCTAGAACGCAGGCTAGAAGCGCGACCCCGGCTGCTGCAGGAACCAGGCTTCCTCGGGAGAGGAGGCCCGCCCGAGGATCGCGTTGCGGTGCGGAAAGCGCCCGAAGCGCGCGATGACCTCGCGGTGCTTGTGCGCATAGTCCAGCATGCCCTGCAGCACCGGGGCTTCCTGCGCGAGGCGGGTGAAGCGCGCCACCGCCTCGTCCTGGCAGGCCAGGTCTTCGGCATGCTCGAACGGCATGTAGGCGAAGGCACGCCGCAGCGGCGGCAGGCCCAGGTCGAGCCCGTTGTCGCACAGCGCCCGGGCCGCGGCCAGCGCCAGTGCATCGCCGGCAAACGAGCGCTCGCGGTCGCGGAACACGTTGCGCGTGAACTGGTCGAGCAGCAGGATGCGCGCCAGTGCCGCATCGGCCGGCGCCTGCCAGTCGAGCAAGCCGCCGGCGAGCGCCTCGTCGATCAAGAGCCCGAAGCGCTCGGCGATCTCGAGGTCGGTCTGCGCGCTCTTCGTGAACCACAGCGCGCGCATCTCGCCCGGCTCGGGACCGAACCACCAGTCCAGCAGCTCGGCCGCGCGCGGGTCCATCGCTTCTTTCAGCGTCCGAGTCCTAACGACCCAATTGCTGCCACAGGTAGCTGTACTCCAGCGCCTGCAGGTGCGCGCGCTGCTCGTTGTCGGCCGCGCCGCCGTGGCCGCCCTCGATGTTCTCGTAGTACAGCAGCTCGTGCCCCTGCGACAGCATCAGCGCCGCCATCTTGCGGGCATGGGCCGGGTGCACCCGGTCGTCGCGCGTCGAGGTGGTGAACAGCACCTTCGGGTACTTCACGCCCTTGCGCACGTTCTGGTACGGGCTGTACTTCGAGATGAAGGCCCACTCGGCCGCATCGTCCGGGTTGCCGTACTCGGCCATCCACGAGGCGCCCGCCAGCAGCGTGTGGAAGCGCCGCATGTCGAGCAGCGGCACCTGGCAGACCACCGCGTTGAAGAGGTCGGGGCGCTGCGTGAACGTGGCGCCCACCAGCAGCCCGCCGTTGCTGCCGCCCATGATGCCGAGGTGGCGCGGCGCGGTGATCTTCTGCGCGACCAGGTCTTCGGCGACCGCGATGAAGTCGTCGTAGCTGTGCTGCTTGTTGGCCTTCACCGCGCTCTGGTGCCAGGCCGGCCCGAACTCGCCGCCGCCGCGGATGTTGGCCACCACCAGCACGCCGCCGCGCTGGTACCAGGCGCGGCCGAAGCTGCCCGAATACCAGGGCTTCAGCGAGATCTCGAAGCCGCCATAGCCGTACAGCAGCGTCGGGTTGCCGCCGTCGGCCTTCGCGCCCTGCGGCCAGAC
Source organism: Rhizobacter sp. P1_G5 (assembly GCF_056405435.1). Taxonomy (NCBI): domain Bacteria; kingdom Pseudomonadati; phylum Pseudomonadota; class Betaproteobacteria; order Burkholderiales; family Sphaerotilaceae; genus Rhizobacter; species Rhizobacter sp. P1_G5. The sequence goes on from NZ_JBFUCB010000086.1 coordinate 5,653, forward strand.
CACGAAGTAGGGCACGCGCGTGCCGTCCTTCGAGGTCGCGAAGYGCTGCTCGGCGCGCATGCCCTTCGAATCGAACAGGCCCTTGCGCGACTTCAGCAGTTCGCGATCGTCGTTCGCGGTGCCCGCGAGGTACAGCGAATCGGGCGTCAGGAAATCGGTGTACGTCAGCAGGTAGCGCTCGGCCAGCGGATCGTTCTTGATCAGCGGGTCGTGCAGGCTGCTGATGCCCAGGGCGCCGGGGAAGGGGGCCGCGATCTCGCGCCGCGTGAAGCCGCCGGATTCCTTGTGCCACTGCTCCAGCTTGCCGGCCACGTTGTCCAGCACGTTCAGCAGCACGTGGTCGCGCGTGGTGGTGTAGCCCGACAGCGAGCGTGTCGGTGTCGGCGTGAACAGCGCGCGCAGCTTGCGCTCGCCGCGCAGCCAGGCGGCCGCGTCGCCGTAGAGCAGCGAGCCGCTCGCGAACTTGTCGGCACCGGCCTGGAAATCGCTGCGCAGGTGCAGCAGCAGGGTGTCGCGCAGGAAGCCCACCGACGCGTCGTCCGGCACATCGAGCTTGACGAGCTTGTCGCCGCTCAGCAGGAACTGGTGGCTGTTGTAGAAGTCGAGCGCGCGGCTGAAGACGATGCGCTCGAAGCCCGGCGTGCGGTCGACGCTGACGCTCACCGCCACGTCCTTGGCCTCGCCCTCGAACACCGTGACCGCCTCGGCCAGTGGCGTGCCGCGCTTCCAGCGCTTGACGATGCGCGGGTAGCCCGAATCGGTGAGGGAGCCGGGGCCGAAATCGGTGCCGACGTAGATCGTGTTCTCGTCCAGCCAGTCGACTTCGGATTTGGCCTCGGGCAGCGTGAAGCCGTCCTTGACGAACTGCTTCGTGACGGCGTCGAACTCGCGCACCACCTTCGCATCGGCTCCGCCGCGCGACAGCGAGACCAGGCAGCGCCGGTAGTCCGGGCCGAGCACGGCGGCGCCGCCCCAGACCCAGTTCTCCTTCTCGGCGGCACCGAGCGCGTCGAGGTCGATCACCGTTTCCCAGGCCGGTTCGGCCTTGCGGTATTCGGCCAGCGTGGTGCGCCGCCACAGGCCGCGCTTGTGGTTCTCGTCCTGCCACAGGTTGTAGAGCCAGTCGCCGCGGCGCGAGACGGCCGGGATGCGGTCCTTCGCGTTCAGCACCTCGAGCAGCTGGCTGCGGGTGGGCGCGAACTCGGGGCGCGCGGTCAGCTCCTTCTGCGATGCGGCGTTGCGCTCGCGCACCCAGGCGAGGGCGCGTTCGCCCTGCACCTCTTCGAGCCAGGCGAACGGATCGGCGCCGGCGCCGGTGGCGGCGCTGGTGGCCGCAGATGCAGCGGAGGAAGCAGGGGTTTGCGACATGGCAGGCGTGGCGGTCAGGCCCAGCAGGGGAGTGGCGACGGCGCCGACGGTGCCTGCGAGCAGGCGGCGGCGAGTGGCGGAGATGCGGGACGAAGTGGGAAACGTCAAGGTCATGCCCTCAGGAACGAGGTTTCCGGATGGCGCTCCATGTAGGCGCGCACGTACGAACACTGCGGATCGATCTTCAGGTTCTCGGTCATCGCGTGGTCGAAGGCGGCCTCGACCAGCTCGCCGGCGATGCCGCGGCCTTGCAGTGCCGGCGGCACCTCGGTGTGCGTCATCTGCATGACGTCGCCGGCGAGCCGGTAGTCGGCCACGCAGAGCTGGCCGTCGACGGTGGCTTCGAAGCGCTGCTGCGCCGGGTTGTGGGTGACGAGCACGGGTTGGCTCATGGTCGGGTCTCCTCCAACGGCGGACTGATGATCAGCCGGAGTCTGCCAGCACCCGAGCGGTTTTTTTCAACGGATTTCGAGGATGCAGGAGCTCAGGCTTCGGGCGTCAGCCGCTGCGGCGCGACCTCGATGCTGCGCGTGCCGTCGCCGACCCAGACGGTGCCGTCCTGCACCGTCACCTGCAGCTGCATCGTGCGCTGCGCGAGCGCGGCCAGCGCCTGGCTCTGCTCGGCCGGCACCTGCCAGACGGCGAGGTTGCGCGCCCGGGTGACCTTGGTCGCGATGCCGGCCCACCAGATCGGCGTGCTGTGGCTGAAGCTGTACACCGTGACGCGCTCGGCGCGCGGGCTCGCCTTCATCAGGCGCTTGTCGTCGGGCTGGCCGACCTCGAGCCACTGCACGATCTGGCCGGTCAGGTCCTTCTGCCAGAGGTCGGGCTCGTCGGTGTCCCACAGGCTTTTCGCGAACTCGAGCGCGCCGTTGTCGTTGTCGGCCGGCACGTTCAGCGCGAACGCGAGCAGCCGCATCATCATCCGCTCGTCGGTCTCCGACGGGTGGCGGGCGATCGTCACGCCGTGGTCGCCATAGACATTGCGGTCCATGTCGGCCAGCTGGATCGTGGCCTTGTAGATGGTGGCTTTCAATGCCATGGCGGTAAGTGTCCGGAAAGAGAAGACGGCCGGAAAAGCAAAAGGGGCCTGGATTAGACCAGACCCCTTTCAGGAGGAAGTGTCGAACGGCTTACCAGCGGTCGGAGCGCATCAGCGGTTCCCACTGGCCGTCGCGGCGGCGGTACACCGTGATCGCGCCGTAGGCCTGTTCGCCGTCGGCGGTGAAGCGCATCGAGCTGGTCACCGGCGACACCGGGTCGATGGTGTGCAGCTTCTCGCGCAGCTTGACCGAGTCGACGCTGTCCGCGCGGCGCATCGCATCGGCGATCACGTACATCGCGTCATAGGCGTAGTGGGCACCCCACACCGGATCGGACTTGAAGACGGTCTGGAACTTCTTCAGGAAGGCCGTGCCGGCCGCGAACTCGCGCGGCTCCAGCGCGCTGGAGGTGACGTACAGCGTGGTGATGTCGTTCGGCGCCTTGGCGAGCTTCTCGGTCTTCGACGAGTTGGTCGACAGCACCGGCACGCCCGACAGGCCGGCGGCCTTCATCTGCTCGAACAGCGGCAGCAGCTGGTTGTCGCGCAGCACGGCCACCAGCACGTCGGGCGGCGTGGCCTTGACCTTGGCGACGAAGGCGGCGAAGTCGGTGGTCTTGTTGCTGACCGACTCGTTCATCGTGACCTTCTTCTTGAGCTTGCCGAGCGCCTCGCTCACGTCCTTGCTCATCGGACGGCCGAAGGCGGTGTCCTCGAAGATGATCGCGACGTTGGTCGCGTTCAGGCTTTCGGCGATGTAGCCGCCGATCGCCTTGGCCTGCAGGCCGTCATTGGCGACCAGCCGGAAGGTGTTGCCGTCGCCCTGCTTGGCCAGGTCGACCGCCGACGAGGTGTACAGCTGCGGGATGTTGGCGGCCTTGTAGATCGGGATCGTGACCTCGGAGATGTCCGAGCTCAGGTGCCCGATCACCGCGGTGACCTTCTGGTCGACCAGTTCCTGCGCGACCTTCTTGGCGGTTTCCTTGTCGGCCTTGTCGTCGACGGCGACGACCTCGATCTTCACGACCTTGCCGGCCACCTTGAAGCCCGAGGCATTCAGCTCGTCGGCAGCCATCTTGACGCCGTTCAGCAGGTCCTGGCCCCGCGCGGCCGACGGGCCGGACAGCGGTTGCGCCACGCCGATCTTGATGCTGGACGGGACGCTCGGTCCGCAGGCCGCCAGCAGGACGAGGGAGGCTGCAGCCACGACCGATGACAGCCGGGCGGGACGGAAAATGCGCATGCGGGGTTCTCCAGAGATGTAATCGAACGTCATCGAACGGTGCGATGACGTGAACGAAGCGGTGATGATTCGATAAGAAATGTATCTGCATCAATGCCCAACGCAAGGCAGGCACTCACTGCCAAACGCCGCAGGGGTGACAATTCGCACATCGCCGCCCATTCAAATTCCCGAAATGACACAGAAGAAGTTCGACCTGGCCAAGAACCTGGCCCTGAAGATCAACAACCAGCTGAAGGCGGGCGGGGTGCCGGGACGCTTCGGCCAGGAGGCGACGGCGCCCGTCGACAAGCGCGAGCAGCGCCGCCGCGATGCCGCTGCCGGGCTGGTGCCGTTCGCCTGCAAGCTGCCTTCAGAGCTGGCGCAGCAGCTCGCCGAGCGGGCGGCCCTGCATGAAGGCGGCATGACCGGGCTGCTGGTCGAGGTGCTGGGCAAGGCGCTGAAGAAGAAATAGATCGCCTGGTTTGCCGGCCACGACAGGAATAGGGACGCCCTTCCTGGCGTACACAGGGGATCCTCACACCCATGGAGACCCTGATGATGAAGACCAAGACCCTCGTTCCGCTGCTTGGCGCGCTGCTGCTGGCCGCCTGTTCGACGATGTCGTCGATGATGGGCGCTCCGGCGCCAGCGAAGACCGCCGATGGCGCGCTGGTCGGTGCTGCCAACGGCATGACGCTCTACACCTTCGACCGCGACGCGGCCGGCGCCGGCAAGAGCGTCTGCAACGGCCCGTGCGCGACCAACTGGCCGCCGCTGATGGCCGACGATGCCGCGAAGGCGAGCGGCGACTGGAGCGTCGTGACCCGCGACGACGGCAAGAAGCAGTGGGCCTTCAAGGGCAAGCCGCTGTACTTCTGGGCCAAGGACATGAAGCCCGGCGAGAAGACCGGCGACGGCTTCAACGGCGTGTGGCACACCGCGACGCCCTGAGCCTCACGCGTAGACGGTGACCACCTGGTAGCCCAGCGCCGCCAGGTCGCCGCCCGGTGACCACAGCCTCGACACCTGGTTCACGTAGCCGCCGGCGGCCGCGAGTGCCTCGGTGTCGATGCGCCACCAGCCGTCGGCCGGCAGTTCGTGGGCGACCAGGCGCAGTTCCAGCTCCCACGACACCGAACTGGCCGGCGTCGGCCGCTTGAAGCGGCTGAGCGCCGGTGTCGGCGGGGCGTCGGCCAGCAGCACGGTCAACAGCTCCAGCGGCAACGGCTGCGGCTCGCCCTTCGGGCGCAGGTGGATGCGGCTGTGCCAGGTGTCGGTGCCGGTGAACGGCAGCCCGCCTTCGGCCCAGCGCATGTCCAGGTGCTGCATGAAGTTCGGCGCCACGCCGGGAATGAACGGCAGCGCGGGCGTCTCGTCCGGCCCGCGCTCGATGGACGGCATCGCCGGCGCGAGGCCCGGCAGCAGCGTCTCGCGCTCGCTGCCGAACACGCCCAGCAGCAGCGCCGCGGTCTCGCCGCCTTGCTGCACCTGCGCCTGCAGCTGGCGCACGTTCCTGCCTTCGCGCAGCACCCGCACGGCCACCTGCAGCGGGCCCCGGGCGACCGGGCCGATGAAGCTCGTCTGCAGCGCGCGCAGCTGCACGCCGGCCGGCCAGCCCGCGCCGGCCACGTCGCGCATCGCCTGCACGGCCAGCGTCGAGATCAGGCCGCCGAACGAGGTGCGGCCCTGCAGCCAGTCTTCGCTGACCTCGAAATGCACCGCATCGCCGTCGCGCGTGCGCGCCGCCAGCAGCTGGGAAAGGGGGATGAACTCGGCCATGGTGTTCCTTCGGTTCAGGAATTGTGGGTGCCGGCCGCGGCGCTGCCTGCCGCGCAGGCGACAGCAGGCAGATCGCGCCGCTCGGCATCGCTGCGGAACCCCAACTCGATCAGCGCCATCACGTCGATCGCCTGCGCAGCCGGCACCGGGTTCGGCGCGCCGGCAACGATCGCATCGCGCACGCCGGCGTAGTACGCCGGGTAGTCGCCGTGCAGCACGGGCAGCGGCGCGGACTGCAGCGTCTCGCCGTCCGGCCCGGCGGTGCTCAGCGTCGCCGCCTGCGGGTCGACGCCCCAGTCGGCGCCCGGCAGCGGCCGCTGGCCGGCCTTCAATGCATCCTCCTGCGCATCCAGCCCCCATTTGACGAAGCTGCCGCGCGTGCCGTGCGCCGCGAAGCGCGGGCCGGGCAGGGCGGTCAGCGCGCTGGCGCGCAGCGTCACGCGCAAGCCGCCGGCATAGGCCAGGCGGGCGTCGAAGCCGTCGTCGTTGACGGCGCCGTCGCGCTGCCGGGCGAGATCGAGCCGCAGCGACTGCGGCCAGCCGAACAGCTGCAGCGCCTGGTCGAGCAGGTGCGGCCCGAGGTCGAACCACAGGCCGCCACCGACCGGCGACTGCTCGCGCCAGCGCTGCCGCACCACCGGGCGGAAGCGGTCGAACCGTGACTCCAGCTCGACGATGCGGCCCAGCTCGCCGCGCGACAGCAGCGCGCGCAGCGTCAGGAAATCGCCGTCCCAGCGGCGGTTGTGGAACACCGACAGCACGCGCTGCTGCTCGCGCGCCACGGCATCCAGCTCCTGCGCCTGTGCGAGCGTCACGGTGAACGGCTTGTCGACCACCACGTGCTTGCCGGCCCGCAATGCCGCGAGCGCCAACGGGTGGTGGCTGTCGTTGGGGCTCGCGATGACGACCAGGTCGACGTCGTCGCGTGCGCACAGCCGCAGCGGATCGGCCTCCACCGGCAGGCCCGGCCAGTCGCGTGCGACCTTGGCCGCATCGCTGCTCGCGAAGGCCGCGAGGCGCAGCCCGGGGACGCTGGCGATCAGCGGTGCATGGAAGACCTGGCCGGCGAAGCCGTAGCCGATCAGGCCGACGCGCAGGGCGGGGGAAGCGGTGTGGGGCATGGCGATCTTCGAGCGAATGTCCGAGGGGCGGAGCGGGGCACTGTAACGGAGCCGGCTGCGCGGCAATGGCATGATGCGCGCCGCACTTCCTGAAGGATCCCCTGGACATGAGTTTCGCTCCCCGCCTCGCAGCCCCGTGGCTGTCCGCCGCCTGCATCGCTGTCGTGCTGGCCCTGCCGGCCCATGCCGCCGACAAGCCGAAGAAGGAGTCGACCCTCGGCAAGGCCAAGCCCGGCGCRGCCTTCCTGACCAAGGAACAGYTGCGCGCCTGCCTGGCCCAGAACGACCGCGTGAAGGCGCAGCTCGCCGAGACGCTGCCGTTGCAGACCGCGCTGAAGAAGGAAGGCGACGACCTGGCTGCTGCCGGCGACGCGCTGAAGGCCGATCGCGAGAAGATCGACACGACCAATGACGAGGCCGTCAAGACCTTCAACGAGCGCCTGGCCGCCCGCGACAAGGCGGTGGAGGCCTACAAGGCCAACAGCGAGGCCTACAACGCGAAGGTCGAGGCGCTGCAGGCGGACAAGGCCTCGTACATCGCCAACTGCGATGGCCGGCGCTATTTCGAAGATGAGGAATTGCAAATCAAGGGCGGCAAGTAAACGGGGGTCGGCCTCCCTAGAATCGACGGCTTCTTCCCTGACCGAGAGAAGCCGTCATGACCCTTGCCACAAGCAGTCACTCCAGCAACCCGCTGCTGCAGCCGTGGGACACCCCGCACGGGCTGCCGCCGTTCGACAGGGCCCGCCCTGAACACTTCGCCGAAGCCTTCGAGGTGGCGCTGGCCGAGCAGCGTGCCGAGATCGATGCGATCGGCGCGCAGGCCGCGGCCCCGGGCTTCGACAACACGCTGGCGGCCTTCGACCGCAGCGGCCGGCTGCTGGCGCGGCTGGAGGGCATGTTCCACAACCTCACGTCGAGCGAGACCTCGCCGGCGCTGCAGGCGGTGGAGCGGCAGCTCGCACCGCGCATGGCTGCGCACGGCAACGCGATCTACATGCATGCGCCGCTGTTCCAGCGCATCGACACGCTGCATGCGCAGCGTGATTCGCTGGGCCTGACGGCCGAGCAGCGCCGCCTGCTGGAGCGGGTGCACCTCGAGTTCGTGCGGGCCGGCGCCAAGCTGCAGGGCGCGGCGCGCCAGCGCTATGGCCAGGTGATGGAGCGGCTGGCCGAGCTGATGACGCAGTTCGGCCAGAACGTGCTGGCCGATGAATCGGCCTTCCGCCTCGAGCTGCGTGCCGAGCGCGACCTCGCCGGGCTGCCGGAATTCGTGCGTGCCGCGGCGCGCCAGGCCGGGGCGGACCGCGGCATCGATGCGGCGGTGATCACGCTGTCGCGCTCGCACATCGTGCCGTTCCTGACCTTCTCCGAGCGCCGCGACCTGCGTGAGCAGGCGTGGCGCGCCTGGGTCTCGCGTGGCGAGCACGATGGCGCGCACGACAACCGGCCGGTGGCGCGCGAGATCCTGCAGCTGCGGGCCGAGCAGGCCCGGCTGCACGGCCATGCGAGCTATGCCGACTACGCGCTGGGCGACACGATGGCCGGCTCGCAGGCCGCGGTGAACCGGCTGCTGCAGCAGGTGTGGGTGCCGGCGAAGGCGCGCGTGGCCGAGGAGCGCGAGGCGCTGAAGGCGTTGTTGCTGACGCTGCCGCAGTCGCAGCGGCCGGCCGCCGATGAATCACAGGAGATCGAGGCCTGGGACTGGCGCTACTACGCCGAGAAGGTGCGCCAGGCGCGCTACGACCTGGATGAAGCCGCGGTCAAGCCGTACTTCCCGCTCGAGCGCATGGTCGAGGCGGCGTTCGACTGTGCGCAGCGCCTGTTCGGGCTGCGCTTCACGGTGCGCGGCGACATCCGCGCCTACCACCCCGATGTGAAGGTCTACGAGGTCAGCGGCAGTGACGGTGCGCTGGTCGGCATCTTCCTGCACGACAACTTCGCGCGGCCGAGCAAGCGCAGCGGCGCGTGGATGGGTTCATACCGGCAGCAGACGCGCAACGTCACCGGCGGAAGCGATGTCCTGCCGATCGTCGTCAACAACAACAACTTCGCGAAGGGCTCGCCCGGTGCGCCGACGCTGCTGAGCTTCGACGATGCGGCCACGCTGTTCCACGAGTTCGGCCATGGCCTGCACGGGCTGCTGTCGAGCGTGACCTACGAGCGCCTGTCGGGCACCAATGTGCTGCGCGATTTCGTCGAACTGCCGTCGCAGATCTTCGAGCACTGGCTGGCCGAGCCGGAGGTGCTGAAGCGCCATGCCCGCCACGTCGAGACGGGCGAGCCGATCCCCGATGCGCTGGTCGAGCGGCTGCAGGCGGCGCGCAAGTTCAACCAGGGCTACGAGACGGTGCGCTACACCGCGTCGGCGCTGGTCGACATGGCGGTGCATGCGGTGGGCAACCCGGAGGGCATCGACATCGTCGCCTTCGAGGCGGCCGAGCTCGATCGCATCGGGCTGCCGCACGGCGTCGGGCTGAACCATCGGCTGCCGCACTTCCAGCACCTGTTCTCGAGCGCCAGCTATGCCGCCGGCTACTACGTGTACCTGTGGGCCGAGGTGCTCGATGCGGACGGCTACGACGCCTTCACCGAGGCGGGCAGCCCGTTCGATCCGTCTGTTGCGAAGCGGCTGCGCGAGCATGTGTATTCGGTCGGGAACAGCCGTGAGCCGGGGGAGACCTACCGGGCCTTCCGTGGTCGGGATGCGTCCGTCGAACCGATGCTGCGGGATCGTGGTCTGTTGACTTCGTCCTGAGTGCCGGAAAGGCGCGTGGGGGAGGCCATGGCGCGCCGTCCTCCGCGGTCATCGCCCCTGGCGGGGCGATGACTTCCCTCCGCTGACTGGTTTCATGGCCCGTCGCCCAAACTCCCTCCGTTCGCTTCGCTCACTGTGGTCAAACAGTGTGCGACAGTCAGTTCACGAAG
>NZ_JBFUCB010000087.1:0-14717 GCF_056405435.1 Rhizobacter sp. P1_G5
CCGGTGGCGAGCAGCAGCGCGCCGAACGGCCGCGGCGCGCCACCGGCGAGCCGCAGCCGGCGCGYGGCGACGTCGATCGCGTCGACGCGCGTGTCCAGCAGCAGCTCGATGCGGCGTTCGGCGTACCAGTCGCCGGGCCGCAGCGGCATCCAGTCGGCCTCGGCCGTGCCGGCCAGGAAGTCCTTCGACAGGTTCGGCCGGTCGCAGGGGGGATCGGTGTCGGCACTGAGGATCGCCAGGCGCCCCTCGTAGCCTTCGCGCCGCAGCGTGTCGGCCGCGGCCAGCCCGGCCGCACCGCCGCCGACGATGACCACGTCGTCGAGCGCACCCGGGGATGCCTCGCGGCGCGAACGTGGCGCGGCGACGATGCGCTCGCGGGCGAACACCTGGCCGTCGCGCTGCTCGACGCGCCAGCAGGGCAGGTCGTCCAGCGCCGGCGCGCAGAGCGCCGCGCCGCTGCGGATGTCGAACTGCGCGTGGTGCATCGGGCAGTGCAGCACRTGGCCGTCGAGCAGGCCGTCGGCCAGTGCCGCGTGGTAGTGGGTGCATTGCCCGCCGATCGCGTAGACCGCATCGCCCTGGCGCAGCAGCAGCGCGTCTTCGCCGTCGATCTGCCCGGCCAGCATCGCGCCGTCGGCGATGCGCTCGAGCGGGATGCCGGCCTTCAGGTCGGGCTGCCGGTCGGGCTGAAAAGGTGTGTCGGTCATGGCACGCTCCGGTGGGTTGCGGCAAACATCGTTGCACAAATGGCGGTGACAATGTCGCCGCACCATGAGCGACATCCCGCGGCCCGATCCCGACGTCCTGCTGGCCCAGCTGCGCGACGATGCGCAGCGTGCCACGCGCGGCCGGCTGCGCATCTACTTCGGCTCGTCGGCCGGCGTCGGCAAGACCTGCGCGATGCTGGCGGCCGCGCGCAAGATGCAGTCCGACGGCGTCGACGTGCTGGCCGGGGTCGTCGAGACGCATGGCCGCAGCGAGACCGCGGCGCTGCTCGACGGCCTGCCGGTGCTGCCTGCGAAGACGGTCGACCACCGCGGCCGGCAGCTCGCGGAGTTCGATCTCGACGGCGCACTGGCGCGCCGGCCGGCGCTGGTGCTGGTCGACGAGCTGGCGCATTCGAACCTCGCCGGCTCGCGCCACCCGAAGCGCTGGCAGGACGTCGAGGAGCTGCTGGCCGCCGGCATCGACGTCTACAGCACGCTGAACGTGCAGCACCTGGAGAGCCTGAACGACGTGGTCGGCGGCATCACCGGGATCGTCGTGCACGAGACCCTGCCCGACACCTTCTTCGACCGGGCCGACGAGATCGTGATGGTCGACACGCCGGCCGACGAGCTGATCGAGCGGCTGAAGGCCGGCAAGGTCTACCTGCCGGCGCAGGCCGAGCGCGCCGCGAAGAACTTCTTCCGCAAGGGCAACCTGATGGCGCTGCGCGAGCTGGCGCTGCGCCGCACCGCCGACCGGGTGGAAGACGACGTGCAGGCCTACCGCAGCGACCGCGCGATCGCGCAGGTCTGGAAGACCGAGGGCGCGCTGCTGTGCTGCATCGGCCCGCAGCCGGGCGCCGAGCAGGTGGTGCGCAGCACCGCGCGGCTCGCGCAGCAGCTGGCCGTCAGCTGGCATGCGGTCTATGTCGAGACGCCGGCCCTGCAGCGGCTGCCCGGCGCGCGCCGCGAGGGCATCCTGCAGGCCGTCAAGCTGGCACAGGCGCTGGGCGCGCGCAGCGCGGTGCTGTCGGGCCAGGATGTCGCCGAGGTGCTGGTCGCGCATGCGCGGCAGCACAACCTGTCGAAGCTGGTGATGGGCTCGGGCAACCCGCGCTGGTGGTGGCCGGCGCGCGGCATGGGCCAGGCGGTGGCGCGCCTCGCGCCGGACATCGACCGCATCGAGCTCGGCGCCGCACCGCGCGCCCGGCCGGCGCCCGTGCCGGCAACGCAGCCCGAAGCCGAAGCAAGCATGGTCCCGCCGCTGCGCCGCTACGCGCTGGCCGTGGCCGCCTGCGCCGCGACCGCGCTGGTCACGCACGGGCTGGTGCCGTACTTCGACCTCGCGAACATCGTGATGGTGTTCCTGCTGTCGGTGGTCTGCATCGCGGTCGGGCTGGGCCGCGGCCCGGCGGTGCTGGCGGCGTTCGTCAACGTCGCGGCCTTCGACTACTTCTTCGTCGTGCCGCGGCTGTCGTTCGCGGTGTCCGACGCGCAGTACCTGCTGACCTTCGCGATCATGCTGATCGTCGGTCTGGTGACCGGGCAGCTGACCGCCGGCCTGCGTTTCCAGGTGCGCGTCGCAACGCACCGCGAGGCCCGCTCGCGCGCCCTGTTCGAGGCCGCCCGCGACCTGTCGAACACGCTGACGCGCGAGCACGCGGTCGAGGTGGCGCAAGCCGTCATCGCGCGCGAGTTCCGCGCCGGCGTCGCGGTCTTCGGGCTCGACCTCGACGAGCGGCTGCAATCGCCGCAGCCGTTCGCCGCGGGGCTCGACCTCGGCACCGCGCAATGGGTGCTCGACCACCACCAGCCGGCCGGCCTCGGCACCGACACGCTGCCCGGCAGCGCCTGGCTCTACCTGCCGCTGAAGGCGACGGTGCGTTCGCGCGGCGTGCTGGCGGTGCAGCCGCAGCAGCCGCGCCTGCTGCTGGTGCCGGAGCAGCGCCGCCAGCTGGAGACCTTCGCCGCGCTGGCGGCGATGGCGCTGGAGCGGGTGCACTACATCGAGGTCGCGCAGCACGCGACGGTGCAGATGGAATCCGAGCGGCTGCGCAATTCGCTGCTCGCGGCGCTGTCGCACGACCTGCGCACGCCGCTGGCTGCGCTGGTCGCCACCGCCGAGCTGCTGGCCGCGAGCCAGCCGCCGCTGTCGCCGCGCCAGCGCGAGCTCGCCGCCGGCCTCGGCGACAAGTCGCGCCGCCTGGCCGACATGGTGACCAACCTGCTCGACATGGCGCGCATCCAGAGCGGCGAGATCCGGCTGCGCATCGAGTGGCAGTCGGTCGAGGAGCTGATCGGCGGGGCGGTGGCGGCCTCGCACGACGCGCTCGGCGCGCGGCCGCTCGCGATCCGCATCGAGCCCGGCGTGTCGCTGGTGGAATGCGATGCGGTGCTGATCGAGCGCGTGCTGGTCAACCTGCTGGAGAACGCCGGCAAGTACACGCCGCCCGATGCGCCGGTCGAGATCCTCGCGCGGGCGGAGGGCGGCGAGCTGCTCGTCAGCGTGCGCGACCACGGCCCCGGCGTCGCGCCCGGCCAGGAGGAGCGGATCTTCGAGAAGTTCACCCGCGGCCAGACTGAATCGGCGACGCCGGGCGTCGGCCTCGGGCTGGCGATCTGCCGTGCCATCGTCGAGGCGCACCGCGGGCGCATCCGCGTCGAGCCCGCGCCCGCGCAGCGGCCGGGATCGGGCGCGACCTTCACCTTCAGCCTGCCGCTCGGTACGCCGCCGGCACTCGACCAGGAGACCTGATGTCCACCCCGCTGCCGACCGCCCTGGTGCTCGAGGACGAGCGCGAGATCCGCCAGTTCGTCCGCCTCTCGTTGGAGGGCGAGGGCTGGCAGGTGTTCGAGGCCGGCACCGTGAAGCAGGGGCTGATCGAAGCCGGCACGCGGCGCCCCGACCTGGTGATCGCCGACCTCGGCCTGCCCGACGGCGACGGCGTCGACTTCATCCGCCAGCTGCGCACCTGGTCGGGCGTGCCGGTCATCGTGCTGTCGGCGCGCACGCAGGAGAGCGAAAAGGTGGCGGCGCTCGATGCCGGGGCCGACGACTTCATCACCAAGCCGTTCGGCGTGGCCGAGCTGCTCGCGCGCACGCGTGCCAACCTGCGCCGCATGCGGGCCGGGCGGGCACCGGCCGACGCGGTGTTCCACTTCGGCGATGTCGAGGTCGACCAGGCGGCGCGCCTGGTGCGCCGGCGCGGCGCCGAGGTGCACCTGACGCCGATCGAGTACCGGCTGCTCGGCGTGCTGATCGCCAACGCCGGCCGGGTGCTGACGCACCCGTACCTGCTGCGCGAGGTGTGGGGGCCGGGGCATGCGCAGAGCACGCACTACCTGCGCGTCTACATGGGCAACCTGCGGCAGAAGCTCGAGGCCGACTCGGCGCAGCCGCGCCACATCCTCACCGAGACCGGGGTCGGCTACCGGCTGCTGGTGGAGTGAGCGTGCGCGCCAGGCCGAAGCGCCCTGGGTGACATCCCGCCCTGGGTGACATCCATCACCCAGGCCCCTTCGCAGCCATCGCGCGACACGCTTTTCCGGCGATCGAGCGGGCGTGCCTTGAGAACAATTCACTCTCATCGCAACCCCACGGATCACGCACCATGCATGTCGCCCGTCCCTCCGCCGACCTGTCGGCCCGCTCCCTCCCGAAGCCTGCCGCCACGCCGCCCGCGGGTGCCACCGGTGGATTCGGTTCCAGCCTGAAGCCGGCAGCCACTCCGGCGGCAGATGCTGCCGAGGCTGCACCGGCCGCAGCCGCCTCGGTGCCGCCGAAGCCCGACCTGGCGAGCTCGCTCTCGACGGTGTCGCTCGCCGCCGCCACCACGCCGCGTCAGACCGCCTGAGATGGCGCACGCAGCTTCGATCGGCGCGGGCGCTTCCACGGCGCACGCGGCCCCGGCCGCGTCGTCGGCCCGCGCACCGACGGCACCGGCAGCCGCCGGCGCCAGCACCGGCAGCACCAGCGTCTCGCTCAGCCATGAAGGCCAGGCGCGGGTCGACAACGATGCGGGAGGCTCGCCCGACGCGCTCGACGCCGCGCAGGTGGTCGCCCACCTCGCGCTCGCGGCGCTCGGCGAGCCCGACGGGCTGGTCGGCGACGCGGTGCAGGTGGCGGCTGGCTATGCGGCGCAGGCCGGGCTCGAGCTGGCCGGCCGCATCGACGAGATCGTCTGAGGCCGCGATGCACATCCGCCTTGCCGCGCTGGCGGCTGCCTGCCTGGCCCTGAGCGCCTGTTCGATCCTGAGCCCGGTGCCCACCTGGGAGCTGGTGAAGGCCACCGGCAGCGCCACCTCGCTCGCGATCGGCCGCTCGCCGTCGCATGCGATCAACACCGTCCACTACGGCGATGCGCCGGTAAAGCGGCTGTGCATCGAGTTCAACCGCAACGCGCCRTTGCCCGACCTGGTGCCGGCGCTGCAGGCCGAGTTGCGCGGCATCGGCGTCGCGAGCCGCGTCTACGAGGCCGGTGCCGGTGCGGACGACTGCGAGGTCTGGCTGCGCTACGCGGCGACGGTGGACTGGGAGACGCCGCCGTTCGGCGAAGTGGCCCGGCCCTACCTGAGCGCGGCCTCGATGAGCCTGCAGCGATCGGGTGGCGCGCTGCTCGCGAGCAGCGGCWACAGCGTCGACGACGCCGGCTTCGGCGCCAGCAAGTGGGCCACGACAAGAACCAAGCTCGCACCGGTGGTGCGGGCACWCATCCAAGGATTCGAATGAAACCCCCGAAGTACGCGGTACGTGGTGCGGCAGCGACGTGTGTGCTGGCGCTGGGTGCCTGTGCGAGCCCGCCGCCGAGCCTGGTGCCAGGCCCGGTGAGCGCCGCGCCGCCGCTGGCGCCGATGTTCATCGAGCGCCGCAGCAACGGCGCCATCTACCAGCCGCAGCTCGAATCGACCGCGCTGTTCTCGGGCGAGCGCCGGCCGCAGGCGGTGGGCGACACGATGAAGGTCGACATCTCCGAGAGCCTGAAGGCCTCGCAGAAGCGCGCCACCGACACCAGCCGCGACAACAAGCAGGCGGTCAAGGGACCGGGGAATGGTGCGAAGGACGGCGGGCTGTTCGACAAGATCCTGAACGTCGACGCGAGCGCCGGCAGCAGCGATTCGTTCAAGGGCACCGGCAGCACCGAGGTGGCGACCGAGTTCACCGCCCAGCTGACGGTCTCGGTGATCAACGTGCTGCCCAACGGGCACCTGGTGGTGGCCGGCGAGYGGCGCATCGGCGTCAACGGCGGCGCGAGCGCGCTGCGCTTCTCCGGTGTCGTGAACCCGCAGGACATCCGGCTGGGCAACGTCGTCAACTCGCGCGACGTGGCCAATGCCTCGCTGGAAAGCGCCGGCAGCGGCGATGTGTCGGAAGCGGCCTCGCGCAGCTGGCTGCAGCGGGTGATGGCCAAGACGCTGGCGGTGTGGTGATGCAGCAGCACTGGATCGACGAGGCGGTGGAGCAGGTGTTCCGGCGCGGCCAGGCCATCGTGCGGGTCGGCGGCGAGCTGCACGACTGGATGGCGATCCGCCAGGGCGCGGTCAGCCTGCACATCCGCGTGGCCGCGGGCACCGAGGTGGGCGTGGCGGTGCTGTGGGGCGGCGACGTGATCGGCTGGGGCTCGCCGCTCGGGCAGGAGCGCGCGCTGTATGACGTGACGGCGCTGATCGATGTCGTGGCCGTCAAGGTGCCGGCATCGACGGTGCGGGCGGCACGCGATGCCGGCCGCAGTGGCGATGGCGGGCCGGGCGACGACATCGGCCGGCTGCATTCGGCAACGGCGCTGCGCATGCAGGAGCAACTGGCGCTGCGGCTCGCGGGCGGCGGTTTCCAGCGGCTGGTGAACGTGCTCGCGACCTTCGCGGCGGCGTTCGCGACGACGCAGTCGGGCGCGCGCGGGCCGCACATCGCGCTGCCGGTGTCGCAGGCCTTCATGGGGCAGCTGGCCGGCCTGTCGCGGCGGCAGACCTGGATCTACCTGGGCCAGCTGGCCGACGCGGGCTGGGTGCGCACCGAACGCTCGCAGGTGATGCTGGAGGTGCCGGCGGCCTGGCTGCAGCTGCCGGCCTACGTCGAGCGCGAGGGGCTGGAGTGCATCGCGACGGCCGGCGAGTGCAGCGCCACGCTCGGGCTGCTGTGCCTGGCGGCGGCGTCGGGGCGGCCGGGCGCAGGCGTGGTGTCGACGCGCTGAGCTCGGGTCCTTTCTTGCGTCCTTTCTTGCGTCACTTTGCGGCCTCGATCGCCGCCACCGTGATCGCCCCGTCCACCCGCTCGGCGCGGAACCGCAGCTTGTCGCCCTCGCGCAGGGTGTCCAGCATCTTCGGGTCGGCCAGCCGGCCGAGCATGCCGGCCTCGAAGTGCCCGGGCTGCAGGCAGGCGAAGCGGAACTCGCCGGGCTGCGTGAACTGCCAGACGATCTGGCCGTCGGCGCCCGGCTTCACATGCGCCATGTTCGGGCTGGCATGTTCCATCTCCGGAAACTTCTGCATCAGCGCCGCATGCGCCTGCAGCTCCGCCGGCGTGCCGAGCACCATCTCGTGCAGCTCCATGGTCGGTGCCGCGCTGGGCATCGGGGTCATCGAGCAGAACGCGATGCAGAGGTTGCAGCCGGTGTCGTGGGAGGACGGCGTGGAGGTGGGCTCCGCCTGCGCGTGATGCGAAGCGTGGGAATGTCAAGCGGGGTGGCAAAGGCCTGTCTGGTGCGGCGCTGCTGGCGGGCTCATTGCACGTGATGGCCGCGAACGCAACAAAACGTGTCCGGCATCGAGCACCGCACTGTGGCGCGCAGTTGACAGTTGCCCACCTCTGCGCCACCGAGGCCCGCTTCCGAAAATCGTGACTTCTTGCCGTCGAATTCGCAGATCCGTCAACCGGAGTCGTGACATCGATCACTAGACTTGTACGACAAGTGGAAGCTTCCACACCTACAAGGGAATTCGAATGCACGCATGGAAGAGTCTGCTGGCGCTCGTCGCCAGCGTGGTGGCGCTTGCGCCGGCCCAAGGCCAGATCCGCATCGGCCAGACCGCCGGCTTCACCGGCCCGGTCGCAGCCGGTGTGCGCGACATGACGGCCGGCGCCGCCCTCTACTTCGACACGATCAATGCCCGTGGCGGCATCGACGGCCAGCGCCTCGAGCTGGTGTCGCTCGACGACCAGTTCCAGCCGCCGCTCGCCGCGAAGAACGCGAAGACGCTGGCGGCCGATCCGAAGGTGGTTGCGCTGTTCCTCAGCCGCGGCACGCCGCAGACCCAGGCGATGCTGCCGGTGCTGGAGCAGTCGAAGATCGCGCTGGTCGCGCCGCTCACCGGCGCCGCGGTGCTGCGCAAGCCGGTGCAGCCCTATGTGTTCAACGTGCGCGCGTCGTCGTCGCGCGAGGCCCAGCGTGCGATCGAGCACCTGATGGGGGTGGGTGTGAACCGCATCGCCGTCGTGGTCCCGGAGGACTCGTCGGGGCTCGACGCGATGGCCGGGGCCCGCGCCGGCTTTGAGGCCGGTCACATCACGCCGGTGTTCGCCGGCCAGTTCAACCAGCAGAAGCCCGAGTTCGGACCGACGGTCGAGGCCCTGCAGAAGGCACAGCCGCAGGCGATCCTGTTCGTCGGCTCGGCGCAGGCCGTGGCCGGCGGCACCGCGCAGATCCGCGCGGCGGGCCTGCAGGCGCAGATCGTCACGCTGTCGAACAACGCCTCGAAGGGCTTCATCGACCTGATGAAGTCCAACGCGCACGGCACGATCATCGCGCAGGTGTTTCCGAACGAGCGGGCGATCTCGTCGCCGCTGATCAAGGAGGTGCTGGAGTTCGCGAAGGCGGCGCACGTCGAGGACATCACGCCGGCGCTCGTCGAGGGCTTCGCCGACGCGAAGGTGCTGGTCGAGGCGATCCGCCGCGCCGGCCGCGCGCCGAACCGCAACTCGGTGCTGGCCGCGCTCAACGGCATGTCGGCCTACGACCTCGGCGGCCTGCGCATCAACTACAGCCCGAGCGACCACACCGGGCTCGATTTCGTCGATCTGTCGATCGTCGATGCGAGCGGGCGGCTGCGCCGCTGACGCAGCCGGCTCAGCGTCGCAGGATCATCTCGTTGTCGTACGGGACGAAGCCGAGCGCGCGGTAGATCGGCGCACCGTCACTCGACGCAGCCAGGTTGAACACGCGGATGCCTCGCGCATCGCACGAGTCCATCACCCGGTCGAGCAAGGCGCGGGCAAGGCCCTGGCGGCGATGCGCCGCCTCGGTGAATACGTTGACGATGCGCGCCCGGGTGCCGCCGGGCTCGCCGCGTATCGGCCCCCAATCGAGCAACACGGCGCCGGCCCCGGCGATCGGCTGGCCGGCCAGCTCGGCGACGAAGCCGACGTAGGTGCCGCGCTCGATACGCGGCCCGATCCAGTCGGCATAGGCGTCGATGTCGGATTGCGGCTCGCCACGGTAGTAGCGGTGCGCGGCGATCGTCGGTGCGTCACCGACGCGGGCTTCACGGAGGGTCCAGGGCTCGTCGGATGCCGTCATGGCGTTCTTGGTTTCGGCGGGGCAGGGCGTCCGGCGATTGGACCATGGCACCCCATCAGCGCCCGCGCCCCCTGCATCATTCTTCGTCGACGTCGTCCTGTGCCGCCGGGCGGACGACCTTGATGCGGTCGACCTCGAACGCGACGAGGCCTCCATCTCCTGATCCATCCACCATGCCGAATCCGTACTTCTGGAGGTCGAACCGCTTCACGAGGATGCGCTTGGGCAGCTGGCTGCCGTGGAGCGCTCGGGTGTTGCCGGGGCCGCTGTAGAGCTCGAATCCGAAGGATCCCTGCTCGAACCGCGTGCCGTCCAAGGTCATCCCCTCTCCGATGACACTGATCGTGTCTTCGACATTGCTGTTGGAGTTGTTCGAGATGAAGATCTTGACGGTTTCGGATTCGAAGGTGTGGCCGTTGACGTGCATGCGCATGGACTGGGGAATTCCGTCGTACGTGGCACTGCTGGTTTCGCTGGGCTTCGGGGGGGGATCGATGTAGATGGAATCGGTGTCATAGGCAAACGTTCCAGTCACCTTCGCGCCGGTCAGTGCGAGGGGCAGGCTCTGGGTCACGGTACCGGTGAACTTGAACGTGATGACCTCGGCGTGCGCGGCCGCTGCGAGGGACAGGACCGCCAGTGCGGCGAGTTTTGCTTTCAAAGTCATTGAGACTCCTCCTTGATCGGAGGGCCAGCTTAGGGCCGGTGCCAGGGTTCTGAAACCCTCTCAAGGGGGATGGAGGAAGGCGGGCCCGCCTTGCTCTGCGCTGGTCCCGCCGACAGGAATCGAACCTGTATTTGCCGCTTAGGAGGCGGCCGTTCTATCCATTGAACTACGGCGAGCGAGGCTGCGGATTCTAGCGGCGGGAGTGCGTCACGACGGCTGCCCTTCGTACCGACCGGCGTTGCAGAAGATGCGGCGGCGCTTGCGCGCTGTCGGCGCGGGATGCGGCGGCGGCCGGCGCGCGAGGATCACTCGAAGTCGGATGCCCCACAACGGGCGACCTGCAGCGGTGATCGCAGCGAGCACGAAGAAGGCGAGAAAGCCGTTGATCACCAGTCCGCAGATCCAGTCAAAGGTGTCGAACGGAAGATTCAGAGGTGTCATGTCGGCGGCCATGATGCCTGCATCCGGGTCGTTGCATACTCCGCGCTGGCTTGGCGAATGAGGCGGCCCGACGCGGCGCCGTTGAAGCAATGACGACCCGAACTGCCAGTTGCTCCTGCGGACAGCTCACGGCCATCACGTCGGCCGAGCCCGTTCGCGTCTCCGTGTGCCACTGCCTGGCCTGCCAGCGCAGGACGGGCAGCGTGTTCGCCGCACAGGCGCGATTCCCCGCCGAGTCGGTGGCCCTGGCCGGCGCTTCGAGCACCTTCGACCGGGTCGGCGATGGCGGAAGCCGCGCCACCTTCCACTTCTGCGCCACCTGCGGCGCCACGGTGTACTACACCATCGAGGGGCGCGAAGACAGCATCATCATTCCCGTCGGCGCGTTCGCCGACCCCTCCTTTCCCGGCCCCACGTTCTCGGTGTACGAAGAACGCATGCACCGCTGGGTCGCGATGCCCGCAGACATCGAGCACATGGACTGACCCGCATGTTCGACCACGTCAAATTCGGCGCCAGCGATTACGCGGCCAGCAAGGCGTTCTTCCTCCAGGCGCTCGAACCGCTCGGCGTCGCCCTCGTCTCGGAGGGCACGCCCGCGTACGGTGTCGAGCTGAGCCGCCCGGACGGCACCTGCTCGCTGTGCATCTTCCAGACCGACGAGAAGCCGGCCCATCTTCACCTGGCCTTCACGGCCAAGACGCGCGGGCAGGTCGATGCCTTCCATCGCGCGGCCCTGGCGGCCGGCGGCAAGGACCATGGTGCGCCGGGCCTGCGCCCGCACTACCACGCCACCTACTACGCCGCCTTCGTCATCGGCCCGGACGGGCACAACATCGAAGCGGTGTGCCACGCACCCGAGGCCTGACGTCAACGAACGGGGCTGCCTGACTCGCGCGCGATGGGTGTCAACACGAGCTTGCCCGTCGGCGCCGGCTCGTACACCGCGGTCTTCCCACGGTGGGGGACGACGATCGGGATGTTCCCTTGCATCATGAAGATCGTGCTGGTGCCCGGGTGGTCGACCGAGACGGCCTCCGATGCCGGGGCACTCAGGACGACCATGAAGGCGGCGTCTTCCGGCACCAGCACTGTCCCTTCCATGTGGCCGAACCGGATGATGCCGGGAGGCTCGTACCGCAGGGCCGGCGTCGCCAGTGCCAGCGGCTCATGCTTCCTGCCGAGGAACAGGAACGCCGGCGCCAGGAATTGAAGATCGCGGTAGCCGTTCAGGTCGCTCTCGATGTCGATGGAGCGCACGTTGCTTCCGCTGACGATGAACGGCGCGAAGTAGCTCTTTCGTCCGTCGAACTCGTAGACCGGGGCATAGGCCGGGAACAGGGGAACGTCGACGCCTTTGGCGGGCAGGGGGACGAACTTGAACTCCGACATGGCCGTGCAGCAGCTGCGCTGGCCGGCCAGGTCGGCCGACTGCTCGGCCACGCTGGCGCAGCCGGCCAGCGCGAACGCCGTCACGATGATCGCTGTCAATCTCACGCTTTCCTCCTCGATCGTTGTTGGAATCCGGGCGCATTGTCGCCAACGCGGATGCACTTTGAAACAGTGAAAGTCCGGACTTACCCTCAGGCGCCGCCCCGCCAGGAATGATCAAATCGCCGCGCTGGCTGGAAGCGGTTCCACTTTGCGCAGACGAGTCTTGCAAAGAGACACAGGAAAAGGCCGGCCGGGCTCATAGATTGGGATGCCTTGCCACAGGTGCGGCCTCGCGACGAGGCCGAGGGACGCCTGGGGAAGCCAACAAGAAACCTTCAAGGAGAGAGCAACATGCAGTGGAGTACCCGACAGGCCGTTGCGATGGCCGCGATGCTGGGCGCATTCGCCGCCTCGGCAGACGCGTCAACGCTTCGTGCCGTGGCCAACAACAACTTCGTCAGCGCGACCGCGACGGGAACCTCGTTCCTGAACGCCACCGCGCCGGTCGCCAGCACCTGGGAAGACTTCGAGGTCATCCGCAACGGCAATGGCACCGTCTCGTTCCGCGCGACCATCAGCGGCAACATCGTCTCGGCCGACCAGGGCCTGGGCGCGCCGAACACCAACCGGCTGATCTCGAACCGCCAGGCCATCAACGCCTGGGAGCAGTTCACGCTGGAGACGCAGGCCAACGGCACGGTCGCGATCCGTTCCGCGACGACCGGGCTCTACGTCAGCGCCGACCTGAACCGCGGCGGCCTGCTGGTCGCCGACCGCCCTGCGGTGCAGGCCTGGGAGCAGTTCGTGCTGTCGGACACCACGACGACCCCGCCGCCCACCAACCCGCCGCCGACCRGCACGCCGCCGGACTTCGGACCGAACGTCCACATCTACAACCCGTCGACGCCGAACCTGCAGGGCCAGATCGACGGCATCTACAACGCGCAGCAACCGAACCACTTCGGCCCGCGCCGCGATGCGATCCTGCTGACCCCGGGCACCTACAACAACCTGCGCATTCCGGTGGGCTTCTACACGCAGGTGCTGGGCCTGGGCAGCCACCCGGACCAGGTGCACGTCAACGGTGACCTGCGCTCCAACGCCTTCCTCGGCGGCGACAACGCGACGCAGAACTTCTGGCGCGGTGCCGAGAACTTCTCGGTCACGCCGAGCCAGGGCATCGGCAACAACACGATGCAGTGGGCGGTGTCGCAGGCGATCCCGTTCCGCCGCATGCACGTGCGCGGCAACATCAAGCTGAACCAGAACAACGGCTGGTCGAGCGGCGGCTGGTTCTCTGACGTGCTGGTCGACGGCAACGTCAACTCGGCGTCGCAGCAGCAATGGATCTCGCGCAACAGCCAGTGGGGCAGCTGGAGCGGCTCGAACTGGAACATGGTGTTCGTCGGCGTGCCCAACGCGCCGGCCGGCAACTTCCCGACGGGCGGCCAGCGCTACACCAAGATCGCGCAGACGCCGGTGATCCGCGAGAAGCCGTACCTGTTCATCGATGCCAACGGCAGCTACGCGGTGCGCGTGCCAACGCTTGCCACCAACACCGCCGGCATCACCTGGAGCAACGGCGCCACCACGCCGGGCACCACGCTGCCGATCAGCAGCTTCTTCCTCGCGAAGCCGAGCGACAGCGCGGCCACCATCAATGCGCAGCTGGCGGCGGGCAAGCATATCCTGTTCACGCCCGGCACCTACGTGCTGACGCAGACGCTGCAGGTCAACAACCCGAACACGGTGATCCTGGGCATCGGCTTCGCGACGCTGCGCTCCGACAACGGGCAACCGCTGATCAAGACGGCCGACGTCGATGGCCTCACGATCTCGGGCCTGTTCCTCGATGCGGGCCGTGCCGAATCGGGCGTGCTGATGGAGGTCGGCCCGAGCGGCGCCAGTGCCAGCCACGCGGCCAACCCGATCGCGCTGCATGACCTGTTCTTCCGCATCGGCGGCGCAGCGGCCGGCCGTGTCGGCATCGCGTTGAGCATCAATGCCAACAACACGATCGTCGACCACACCTGGCTGTGGCGCGCCGACCATGGCGACGGCGTCAGCTGGACCGACAACCCGTCCGCCAACGGCCTGTGGGTGAACGGCAACGACGTGACCATCTACGGCCTGTTCGTCGAGCACTTCCAGCAGCACCAGGTGGTGTGGAACGGCAACGGCGGCCGCGTGTACTTCTACCAATCGGAGATCCCGTACGACCCGCCGAGCCAGTCGGCATGGAACAGCCCGACCGGCCGCGGCTGGGCCTCGTACAAGGTGTCGAACAACGTCACCAGCCACGAAGCCTGGGGCCTGGGCATCTACAGCGTGTTCACCAACGGCGGCATCCTGCTCGACCGTGCGATCGAGGTGCCCACCAACAACGGCGTGCGCTTCCACAGCATGATCTCGGTCTGCCTGGGCGGCAATGGCGGCATCGTGCACGTCATCAACAACACCGGGTCGCAGACCGGCTGCAATGCATCGTTCACGCCGACGGTGACCAGCTTCCCGTAACGCGACGTTCCTCCGCGAAACGAACCCCCGGCGCAAGCCGGGGGTTTTTGTTTTTTCGCCTTACGTTTGATGACAGACGGGCAGATCTCCAGAACGCCGCGGTCATCACTGGTCGGTCGTCCTCTTCCAGAATCGCGCCACTTTTCAGATGGCACGCATTCCAACGCAAGGGAGATGACGATGAAGAAGATGAATCGGATGAGGATCGCCGCCGCCGCTGCAGCGATCGTGGGCAGCACGGCTGCCGCACCGGCCTTCGCGGCCGACTGGCCGAGCGGCTACACGTTCTGCGCCAGCGAACGCGCGACGTGTGCCGTGGGATCGAAGGCGCGCCAGGTGTCGTACGGCGCGCAGGGCAAGTGGGTCGTCAAGCCGATGTCGGGCACGATCGCCTGCAGCAACGCGACCTTCGGCGACCCGGTCGTCGGCAAGCGCAAGGCC
>NZ_JBFUCB010000088.1:0-14668 GCF_056405435.1 Rhizobacter sp. P1_G5
GCAATGACCTGGCCGGTCAGCGAGCCGAACACCGCGAGCACGGCCGCCAGCATCGGGTCGAGCGCCCAGGCCCAGAACGACATCGCGGTGAGGCCGAAACCGAAACCCGACAGGCCCTGGACGAAGCCGGCACAGATCGCGCCGACGGCGACGACCAGGGTGAGGTGATCCATCATGCGCGCCAGGATAGCGTCGCGATGGCCGCCCCTCCCGGGCGGTCCGCCCGTTCGTTCAGCCGGGATGCTCGCCGACGTCCGAGCTGTGCCGCAGCGTCGCGAAATGCACGGCATCGCTCAGGTGGTGGTAGTCGAAGCCGGCAAACGAATAGACGCCGTTGCGGTACGAGATCGCCAGTTGCGACATCGTCTTTCGTTCGGCCTCGTCGGGCGCATCGATGCCCGGGTGCGTCGTCGCATCGCGTTGCCGCACCCTGTCCGCCTCGCGGACCAGCACCAGGCGGGCGTGGTTCACGGCATCCGTGAGGTGGAGGAAGCGCACGCCTTGGCAGCTGTAGTGCGTGCCGTTGTAGCGGATGGCGAATGTCGCCATCAGCGTGGCGCGCTCCAGCAGGGTTTCACCGGGCCGCATCGGGCCGGCATCCATCCGGTCGGCGAGGTGCCCGCCCTCGGACGTGAAGGCATCTTCTGCAGCGGCATAGCTGTCGCGGTATCTCTTTGCCATGGGGTCTCCTGGAGTTCCCTGCAGCCTGCGCGCCGACAGGCGGCATGTCCGTGCGATGGAACACACAGGCGCCCGCTGCCGCGTGCCATCCGGCTTCAACCGCTCGCGCCGAGCCCCGCGCGCGGCAACGCGAAGAAGAAGCGAACCATCTCCTTCGACGCATCCGGACCTCGCGGGTCGGCATGGGACCCCCGGGCATCCCCGCCGAACCAGGCGTGGCCGGCCCCGTGGACGATCCACGACTCGAGCCGGACCTCGCCCGCGCTGTCCACATAGCGCGTGAGGCGGCAGGCCCGGCCGGCGTCCGACGCGTCTTCCAGCGTGATCGCATTCAACGGGCCCTGGCCGGCACGTGCCAGGTAGGCGTCCTGCGCCTGCCTGACGATCTCTGCGCCGTTGCTCGGCTGCACGGTGTGGTCGCGATCGCCGTGGAAGACGATCGTGGACACCGGGCGCGTTGCGCGGCCCGTCGATGCCGCGGCTCGCACACCGGGCATCCCGCTGCGCCCGCCCTTCATCGCGGCCATCGCCGACGGGATGTCGCTCGCGCTGCCATACGGCAAGCCCGAATGCGCGCCCACGCCGGCAAACAGATCCGGGTAGCACTCGCCGAGGACCACGGCCATCGCGGCGCCGGCGGACAGCCCGGCCACGAAGATCCGGCCCCGATCCACGCCGTGGCCTTGCGCCACCTGCTGGACGATGCCCGCGATCAGCGACGGCTCGCCGGCATCGCGCGCCTGGTCCTGCGGCTTGAACCAGTTCCAGCACTTCGACGGGTTCGCCYGCGCCGGCTGCTCGGGGTACACGACGAGRAAGCCCTGCTCGTCGGCCAGGCGGTTCATCCGCGTGCCGGTCGCGAAATCGTCGGGCGACTGGGTGCAGCCGTGCAGCATCACGATCACCGGACGCGCCTCGGCCGGATTCCCCGCGGGGACATAGAGCTTGTAGGCACGGCTCCCGGCGTGGTTGCTGAACTGGCAGGTCTCGAAGCTTCCCGCGACCTGCGCTTCATCCATCGACGGCTGCGCCACTCCAGCGGGCGGTGCGTACGGAACCGCATCCGGCGAGAGCGCCCGCCGGATCGTCTCGGTCACGTCACGCATCGGGCCCGTCGAGGTGTCGAGCCCCGCGGACGCGAGCGCCCGCTGGATCGTCTCGTTGATCGCGTTCGCATCGAAGGGCGGGGAAAAGGGTTTGTACAGCTTGCTCATCGTTCGATGCTGAGGGGTGGCCGCGCGCATTCACAGAGGCGCACAGGCCGATCCCGTGCAGGCGTCTTCCGACACGCGCATCGGTCGGTTGCCCTCACAGCTTGTCGCCGAGCGTGGAGAACAGCTCGATGAGCCGCGCTGCGGCAGGCGACAGGTAGCTGTTGGCGCGGTAGGTCACCACGAGCCGGCGGTGCATCGTGGCCTCCTTCAGGGGGATCTCCTTCAGGCCCGACCGTCCCGGCCGGCTGCCCAGGTGGTGGCGCGAGATGAAACTCAGCAGGCCGGTCTGCTCGATCAGCAAGGGCAGCATCAGCAGCATCGTGCTCTCGACCTGGACCTGCGGCCGCGGCAACCGCTTGCGGTCGAAGGTGTGGTCGAGCCAGTCGCGCGTCGGCGCGCCGGGAGGTTGCAGCGCCCAACGATAGCCCGACAAGTCCTTCAGCGTCGGGGTGCCGCGGAACAGTTCGTGGCTCGCGCTCGCGGCGACGACGATCGCATCCTCCACCAGCATCTTCGAGACGTAGCCGGCTTCGGTGGGGCCCTCGGTTCCCACCATCATGTCGATCTCGCCGGCATGCAGTTGCGGCTTCAAGGTGTCGACCAGGCCGACGACGGTGCGCAGCGTCACCTCGGGCGCCTCCTGCAGCAGTTGCCGGGCCACCGAGGGCAGCACGAACTGCGCCGCGGTCGGCACGATGCCGATGCGGACATGCCCGGCCAGGCCCTGGCCGATGGCACCGATCTCGCGCTGCGCATCTTCCACGTCGAAACGCATGCGCTGGGCCCACTTCAGCAGCACGCGACCCGCAGCCGTCAGCCGGATGCCCCGGCCGGCCTTCTCGAACAGCGCGGCCCCGCAGTCCTCCTCCAGGCGCCGGACGCAACTCGTCAGCGCGGGCTGGGTGCGGTGCAGCCGCGCCGCCGCACGGCCCATGTGCTGCAGCTCGGCGATGGTCTCGAAGTAGCGCATGTCGCGCAGGTCCATGTCAAAAGCGCCATTGATGGATTTCAAAAAACTATCGATTGGACTGTAGAGGTCGCCGCACCAATACTCAAGCCCATCGACAGACCCGCGACACCGATCCGGGCAGACGGATCGACACGATTCACGACGGAGACGACATGCCCCTGCCCCCGCCCTTGCACTTGCACTTGCGCCGACACCTCCTGCCCGCCCTGGCGCTGGCAGCCCTTTGCAGCGGCGCGTCCGCCGAAGCGTGGCCGGCCAAGCCGATCCGCGTCATCGTGCCGTTCCCGCCCGGCGGCGGAACGGACATCATCGCCCGCGAATCGACGCAGAAGGTCGCCGCGGCGACGGGCTGGACCTTCGTGATCGACAACAAGCCGGGGGCCGGCGGCAACCTCGGCGTGGACGCGGTGGCCAAGTCCCCGGCCGACGGCTACACGCTGGTGCTGGGCCAGACCAGCAACCTGGCGATCAACGCGACGCTGTAMGCGAAGATGCCCTACGACTCGCAGAAGGACCTGTCGCCCATCGTCCTGCTGGCGAATGCACCGCTGGTCATGGTCACCGGCATGGGCACGCCGCACAAGACGCTGGCCGATGCCGTCATCGCGGCGAAGGCCAGGCCCGACGCGCTGAACTTCGCGTCGCCCGGCAACGGCACCGTCGCGCACCTGACCGGCGAGCTGTTCCAGAAGGCCGCCGGCATCCGGACACAGCATGTGCCGTACAAGGGCGCCGCGCAGGCACTGACCGACGTCATCAGCGGCAACGTCGACCTCTACATGGCGTCGGTGCCGACACTGCTCGGCCAGATCAAGCAGGGCAAGCTGCGTCCGCTGGCGGTCACCTC
Organism: Rhizobacter sp. P1_G5; assembly: GCF_056405435.1. Lineage (NCBI taxonomy): Bacteria > Pseudomonadati > Pseudomonadota > Betaproteobacteria > Burkholderiales > Sphaerotilaceae > Rhizobacter > Rhizobacter sp. P1_G5. The sequence continues at coordinate 3,713 of NZ_JBFUCB010000088.1, forward strand.
GGCGAAGCGGGTCGACGACCTGCCGAACGTCCCGACCATCAACGAGTCGGGCTACAAGGGATTCGACGCCGTCACCTGGTTCGGCCTGCTGGCCCCCGCCGGCACGCCGAAGGAGGTCATCGCGAAGCTGAACGCCGAGTTCAACAAGGCGCTGCGCCAGGCCGACCTGCGCAAGAAGCTCGAAGACGAGGGTGCGGATGCCGCCGGCGGCACGCCCGACCAGTTCGCCGCGCTGATCAGGACGGAAGTCCAGCGCTGGGGCGGGGTCGTCAAGGAATCGGGCGCCAGGGTCGACTGACCCCGGGTCGCCGGCACGTTCAACCACCCATCCAGGAGATCCCGATGAGCCAGGCCGCTGCATTGCCCGACGTCATGCGCGACATCGAACGCGTCGACGCCGCCACCGTCGAGCGCGCTTCGAAGTTCCCTTCTTCGATCCTCGCCGACGTGGCCGGCCGTCGCGGCGCGCTGCACGGCCGCATCGCGCCGCTGTCGCCGTCGATGCGGTTCGCCGGCCCGGCGCTCACCGTCGAAGTCCGGCCCGGCGACAACCTGATGATCCATGCCGCGATGGCGATCGCGAAGCCGGGCGACGTGATCGTGGTCGACGGCAAGGGCGACCTCGGCAGCGCGCTGATGGGCGAGATCATGTCGCAGCAGTGCGTGGCGCTCGGCATCGCGGCGGTCGTGATCGACGGCGCGGTGCGCGACAGCGAGGCCATCCGCGAACTGGGCTTCCCGATGTATGCGGCGGGCCTGAACCCGAACGGCCCGACGAAGTTCGTCCCGGGGCGGCTCAACCACCCGATCTCCGTCGGCGGCGTGACCGTCCACCCTGGTGACCTCGTGGTAGGCGACGCCGATGGCGTGACGGTGATCGAGCGGGCCCGGGCCGCGGCGCTGCTGCCGCTGGCGGCCGAGAAGGTCGCCGCGGAGGCGCGGCGCATTGCCGACATCAGGAGTCGCAAGGCACTGCGGCCCGCCTGGCTGGAGGACGCGCTGCGTGCGGCCGGCGTGATCCAGGCCGGAGAGACGCTGTGAGCCGCAAGCCGGTGTTCGTCGTGACCGGTGCCGACCTGGCGCCGCAGGCGATGGCCTTGCTCGACGACTTCGAGGTCGTGTTCGCCGGCAGGACGCCGACGGAGCACGACGTGATCGCGCTGTGCCAGCGGCACGATCCGGTGGCGATCATCGTGCGCTACAGCCAGGTCGGCGCCGCCGCGATGGACGCTGCGCCGAGCCTGAAGGTGATCTCGAAGCATGGCAGCGGCACCGACACGATCGACAAGGCCGCTGCCCGGGCCCGCGGCATCCAGGTCGTCGCCGCGGCCGGGGCCAATGCCGCTGCCGTTGCCGAGCAGGCGCTCGCGCTGCTGCTCGCCGCCGCCAAGTCGGTGGTGATGCTGAACGAGCGCATGCATGGCGGCCACTGGGACAAGGCGACGCACAAGAGCATCGAGCTCGAAGGCCGCACCGTCGGCGTGATCGGCCTGGGCGCGATCGGCCGGCGCTTCGCGCGCGTGGCCGATGCGATGGGCATGCGCGTCCTCGGCTTCGACCCGTACGCGAATGACCTGCCGGCGCATGTCGCGCGCACCGATCTGGCGACGATCTGGCGCGAGGCCGATGCGATCTCGCTGCACTGCCCGCTGACGGCCGACAACGCACGGCTGCTGAACGCGCAGACCCTGGCCGCCTGCAAGCGGGGCGTGCTGATCGTCAACACCGCGCGCGGTGGCCTCATCGACGAGGCGGCGCTGCTCGCCGCGGTGCGCTCCGGCCAGGTGGCCGCGGCCGGGCTCGACAGCTTCGCGACCGAACCGATGCCCTCGCCGCATCCGTTCCACGGCGAGGCGCGCATCACGCTCAGCCCGCACATCGGCGGCGTCACCGCGGATGCGTACGTCAAGATGGGTGTGGCTGCGGCGGAGAACGCGCTGAAGGTCCTGGGCAAGGCACCCTAAGCCAGGTTCACCGCCAGCGTCTCGGCCGCCGAGAGGCCCTGCTCCATCAACGCGAGGAACGCAGCGTTCGCCTTCTTCGCAGACCCGCCGCGCTCCATCAGGCGTATCGCTTCTTCGCGCGCCGTGCGCAGCGTCAGCACGATCATCCCGGCCATGAGTCGCGTGAGGCCGTCCGGCTTCGGCCCCGCCAGCTCGATCGCCAGCCCTTCGGCCGCTTCGTCCCCGAGCTCGCGCAGGCGCGCTTGAAGCGACGGGCTCGCGGCGAGAACCCGCCACCAGTTCACCGCCTGCGTGTTGACGGAACACAGCGGATGCTTCTGGCCGCTCAGTTCCTGGACGAGCGCGCGCAGCGCCTCGATGGGAGGTTTCCCGTCGGGCCTCTCGCGCAGCGCCTGACGGAAGGACAGCAGCTTCAGGTCGTCCTCGCGATCGAGCATCAGCTCTTCCTTGCGCGAGAAGTAGTTGAAGACGGTCATCTTCGACACCTTCGCGGCCACCGCGATTTCGTCGATCGTCACCGCCTCGAAGCCGCGCTCGAAGAACAGCGCTGTCGCCACGTCGGAAATCCGCTGTCGGGTCTCCCGCTTCTTGCTCTCGCGTCTGTCGCCCATGGGCACGAAGCTTAGCCGAAGCTCGCGCCGGAGACCCGTCGTCAAGCCACATTTTTTGACTCAGTCAAAAATGTATTGCACTAAACTTTTATCGAGTACACAATTTTCACTCATCGCGCCCGATGTGGCGCCAGAGAGAAAAGGACCGGCGGATGACCCGTGGCAACGACAGGAAGGTGCTCATCTCGGGTGCGAGCTTCGCGGGGCTCTCGTCCGCGCATTGGATGAGCCAGCTGGGCTACGACGTGACCATCGTCGAGATMGGTCCGGGCTTGCGCACCGGCGGCACGGCAGTCGACATCCGCGGGAACACGGTCGACATCGTCAGGCGCATGGGGATCCTCGAACGGATCCGCGCGGATCGCCTGAGCCTGCGGCGCTGGGAATTCAAGAACGCCGATGACCGGACCGAGCGCGCACTCGTGTTGCGAGCGGAAGGCGATCCTCCTCCGGAGGATGAATTCGAGATCGAGCGGGACGTGCTGCTGAACATCCTGCTCGAGGCCGTGGGAGACCGATGCGAGATCGTCTTCGGGGACAGCATCGCAGGGTTGGTCGAGACGATCGACGGCGTCGACGTCACGTTCAGGAAGGGCGGCCGGCGCTCGTTCGGCCTCGTGCTCGGCTGCGATGGCATGCATTCGGGGGTGCGCAGGCTCTGGTTCGGCGAGGAGGCGCAGTACACGCACTTTCTCCAGCAGTACTTCTCGATCGCGATCGTGGACCAGTTGCTGATCGAACGCGATACCGCGCAGATGTTCAACGTGCCGGGCAAGGCCGTGATGCTCAATGCCTACAAGAACAGGACCGACATCATCCTGGGCTTTGCCTGCGAGCGCGAGATCGCATATGACCGCCGCGACGAGGCGCAGCAGCGCAGGATCATGACGGAGCAGTTCGCCGGCCTGGGCTGGCGGACTGCGGAGGTGTTGAGGGCCATGGCCGGCTCGGACAACTTCTACTTCGACAAGCTGTGCCAGGTCCGGATGCCCTCGTGGTCGCGGGGCAGGGTCGCGCTGGTGGGAGACGCGGCCTTCTGCGCGTCTCCCGCGGCAGGAATGGGCGGGTCGCTCGCCATCGACGGCGCGGCCGCGTTGGGAGAGGCGATGCGAGCCGCGGGCGGCGACCACGCGCAGGCGTTCCGCCTCTACGACGAGCAGTTCCGCCCGTTCGTCGACGAAGTTCAAGCCGCGGCGGTGCGGACGGGACTCGAGACGCTGGTTCCTCGAACCGAAGAGGCGATCCGCGCACGAAATGCGAAGACGGAATTCGGGTTCCAGGTGCCGCCATAAATGCCTGACATTATTCCGGAGAGGCCTCCAGGGGCACACCTATACTGCCGCCGATGAACGAGTTGCTGCTTCCCGCCGGGGGCGTCGGGCCCCTGTCCTCGCAGATCTACGCGCTCGTGGTCGAGGCGATCCTTCGCGGCGAGTTCGGACCGTCCGGCAAGCTGCCCACCGAAAGCGAACTTGCTGCCACCTTCGGCGTGTCGCGGCCGACGATACGGGAGGCGCTGTCGCGCTTGCGTGCGGACGGCGTGATCGGATCGCGGCGCCGCGCCGGCACCAGCGTCATCCGCACGCCGGGCGCGCCGGTGGTGGCGATGACGCCGATTCGCAACCTCGCCGACATCGAGTGCTACTACGCCTTCCGGTCCTGCGTGGAGGCCGGTGCGGCGGCCGCTGCCGCCGAGTTCCGCAACAGCGACGACATCGATGCGCTGAATGCCGCCTACGAGGCGCTCAACGTGACGATGGAGTCCGGACACGCAGGCATCGACGAAGACGTGGAGTTCCACCTCGCGATGGCGCGTTGCTCGCACAACCCCTTCTTCGTGGCGTCGATCGAGACCAGCGTTGCGCCCATCCGGCAGTTCATCGAGCTCGCGCGCAACGCCCACGACAAGAAGAGTCCCGAGCGCGTGCGCGAGACCCAGGCAGAGCACCGTGCGGTGATCGACGCGATCGTGCGCCGGGCTGCGGGCGACGCGGCCGAAGCGGTTCGCAGCCACATCCGCAACGCGAAGCGGCGCATCTTCGAAGCGACGCAACTGCCCTGAATCGGCACCGGACCCGCCAGGCATGGACAAGGGGTTTGTCCTGATCACATTTGCTTGACATGAATCCCGCCAGGGAAACAATGTCAGGCATTAATTGACGCCTTGTGCCGGTCGACGGAACGCCACCAGGAGGTGGTCCGTGCGACCTGCGGTCTTCATGCGCGTCCCACCTGGTGATCTGCGAGCCCGGGTCTCACACGACATCTCGCACGACGGTCACTGATCGCCGGGTATTCGGTTGTCCCCTCACTTCTGTCGCCAAGGAGCACGGATGAACTCGAACACGTCGATCACACGCTTCCTGTCTGTGAATGCGCTGAGCGCCTGCCTGCTGGTGTCGCTGCTCTGCGGCTGCGGCGGAGGCGGCGAGGCCAGCGCGGACGGGAGCGAGGCCACCGAGGCGAGCACCCAGGGGAGCTCATCCCCGGGCATCGGCAACGCCTTCCAGGTCGGCACGACCAGCACCGACGCGAACCTGCCGGCCGCGCCGGTGCTGCCGGTCGACGCGCAAGTCTGCGCGACGCTGGAAGCCGGCAACAAGCTGGTGCGGCGCCCCGACGGCGCACTGCCGCCGGAAGCCGATCCGTCGCTCCCGGGCGTCGGCGTTGCGGTCAGCGCCGCGACGGCCAACCCCGACCAGGCCCGCATCCAGGCCGCGCTCGATGCCTGTGGYGCGGGGGTCGATGCCGAGGTCGGTGCCGCGATCGCGGCGGCCGACGCAGCCGCCACTGCGCAGCAGCAGGCAGCGGCCGATCCGGGCAGGAACATCGCCGGCGCGTCCGGAGAAGAGCTGGCCAAACCGCAGTACCGCGCGACCCGCTTCGCGGTGCGCCTCGTGGTCAGCAGCAGCGGCCCGGGCAACGCCTTCATCAGCGGCCCGCTCACGCTGCCTTCCGGCGTGACGCTGTGGATCGACAAGGGCGTGACGCTGTTCGCCAGCCGCGACGTCATGGCCTACTCGCCCAAGCCGGCCGGACCGTACTGCGCGAACACCGCGGTGAGCGCCACCAAGGCCGGCAGCTCCGGGAATTGCACTGCGCTGATCAACGGCGACAACCTCGTGAACTCGGCCGTGGTCGGTGACGGCGCGATCGACAGCCGCGGCTACGCCGAGATCGTGACGACCAACAAGCTGTACCCGCTGATGAAGGTCGACATGAGCTGCTCGAACACCTACGCCGCCTATGCGCAGGGCCTGCAGGCCGTCGACGGCACGCCGTGCGACGACGGCGGCACGCTGGTCGACTCGAAATCGTCGGTGCGCAACATGACGTGGTGGGACCTGGCCTACCTCGGCAACATGGTGCAGAACGGCACCACCGGCACGGCCTCGCAGTCGAACTTCCGCATGATGGTGTTCAACTACGCGAAGAACCTGACGCTGCACCGCATCACGCTGAACAACAGCGCGAACTTCCACGTCGTTCCCAGCGGCGTCGACGGCCTGACGGTCTGGGGCGTGAAGGTGCAGACGCCGTCGCTGGCGGCCTACGCGAACCCTGCCGGCAACGGCAACCCGCTCTACACCGGCGAGACCTTCACGCGGGACAACGTGAAGAACACCGACGCCTTCGACCCCGGCTCGGCCAAGAGCGCGACCTCGGCAGCGCTGACCACCGGCAGCACGACGAAGTCCGCCGCGAAGATCTCGTTCGACGGCTACCTGAAGAACGTCGTCTTCGCGTTCAACTTCGTGAGCACCGGCGACGACGACATCGTGCTCAAGGGCAGCAACAACCCGAGCCCCGCCAATTCAGGCCTCGCGGGCATCGACGGCGACCGCGACGTGCGCTCCGACCGCAAGTGGGGGATCGTCATCGCCCACAACCACATCTACTGGGGTCATGGCATCTCGATCGGCTCGGAGACGAACAGCGGCGTGAAGAACGTCCACGTGTACGACAACAGCTTCGACGGCTCGGAGGAGGGCCTGCGCATCAAGTCCGACTACGCGCGCGGCGGCGAGGTCAGCAACATCCACGTCGACAACATCTGCATGCGCAACGTGACCAATGCGCTGCTGTACACGCCGTACTACAGCACCAAGGCACTGCCTGCTGGCGGGCCGCTGGTCCCCAACTTCCACGACATCTTCCTGGCGAGCATCTCCATCGAGGGCCAGACGGCCATCACGCTGCGCGGCTTCGCGGCCGACACGGGCGGCTTCAGCCTCCCGGCCCATCCGCTGGTCATGTCGCTGACCAATGTGGTGACCGATTCGCCCGATGCGGTGCGGGTCATCGCGTCGGACGCTCAGCTCACCCTCGATCGGGTCAACCTGCCGATCCTGCCGTCAGCCGACAACCGGGTCACGGTCACCGGCAAGGCCACGCCCTACGTCCATCCGTCGAGGGTCGTGGATTGCAGTCGCGCCTACGTCGACTTCCCGTCGTCGACGAGCCCGGCAGGCACCGGCTGGTGACGCTTGCGGGCGGCCCGCCGGGCCGCCCGGGTTCACCACTGCCCCGGGTTCACCACTGCATTTCGCCCTTGGCCACCTTGGCGCCGATGTCGAGCGCGATGCCCAGCCCGGCCTGCGGGTAGGCCTTCTTCATCGCGTCGATCAGCTCCGCGGCGCTCTTGGCTTTCGCCGCTTCCACATCGAAGCGCTGCAGGTAGTCGCGGGTGTAGCGGATGCTGCTGCCGTCGAGCGCCGTGCCGGCGGCCATGTGGCCGGGCACGACGGTGGCGGGCTTCAGCGCCTCGATCTCGTCGAGCTGGGCGAACCATGCCTTGCGCTCGCTGGCCTTCTGGGTGTCGGCGGTCCACACGTGCAGGTTGCCGAAGATCGCGATGTTGCCGACGACGGCCTTGATCGACGGAATCCACACGTAGGGGCGATGGGCCAGTTCACCGGTGATACCGCGAACCTCGATCGTCTCGCCATCGACGCTCAGCGTCGTGCCCTGCAGCAGTTCCGGCACGATCGGCTTCTGCGGCGCATTGGTGCCCATCTTGGGGCCCCAGAACGCCAGCTTGCCCGCCAGCTTGGCCTGGATCTTCTCGCGCACGGCCGGGGTGGTCAGCACCTGGGCCTGCGGGAAATACGCCTTCAGCACTTCGGCGCCGAAGTAGAAATCCGGGTCGGCGTTGCTGATGAAGATGGTGCGCAGCGACTTGCCGCTGTCGAGCACGTTGGCCGCCACGCGCAGCGCATCGGCACGGGTGAAGCCGCTGTCGATGACGATGGCCTCGGTCTTGCCGCTGACCACCACGGCGTTGACGTTGAAGCTGTTGCCGTCGGCGTTGTAGACCTTCAGGCTCAGCGCAGGCTGGCTCTGCGCCACGGCAGCCGTGGGTGCGACGACGCCCAGCGCCAGGGCGGGCAGGAAAACGCGGACGAAGGTGCTGAACTGGAACATGGAGATCTCCGTGAGGGTTGAAACACTGTTTGCGACCGGACGAACTCTATTTGCATCGATACAGTAGATAAAGCTTGCTACAGTTGAATCGTTGTTGCATGGATCGATGAAATGGACCGTCTGACCGCCGTGCGTGTGTTCGTCGAGGTGGCCGATCTCGGCAGCCTCACCCAGGCTGCCGAGCGCCTGGAGATGTCGGTCGCGATGGTCAGCCGCTACCTCGCGGCGGTCGAGGACTGGCTCGGCGCCCGCCTGCTGCACCGGACCACGCGGCGCGTCAGCCTCACGGATGCCGGGTCGGCGGCACTGCCGTCGTGCCGGCAGCTGCTCGGCATCGCGGACGAGGTCCATCACCTGGCCGGCGAGCGCAGCCGTGAGCCGGCGGGGCTGCTGCGCGTCACCACCGCCGGCTCCTTCGCCGAGGCCCAGCTCACCAGCGCGCTGGTGGATTTCCAGCGCCTGCACCCGCAGGTGGAGGTGATGCTGTCGGTGGGCGACAAGGTCACCGACCTGGTCGCGGAGCGCGTCGACCTCGCGGTGCGCATCACCAACACGCTGGACGCGACGATGATCGCGCGGCCGCTGGCGCAATGCCGATCGATGCTGTGCGCCTCACCCGGGTACCTGCAGCAGCACGGCGTGCCGCAGGTGGCCGAGGAGTTGCGTCGACACCGCTGCGTGGCCCATGCCTTCGGCATCGGCAAGCACTACGGTTTCACGCGCGGTGGCGAGAAGATCGTGGTGTCGGTCGACTGGGCCTTCCATACCAACGAGACCGCGGTGCTCCGGCGCGCCGTGCTGTCGGGCGCCGGCATCGGCATGCTGCCTACCTACTACCTCGGCGACGACCTGCGCGCCGGCCGCCTGGTGCCGCTGCTGCCCGACCACGAGCCGGACGTGCTGGGCATCCACGCCCTCTACCTCTCACGCCAGCATCAACCGCTGGCGCTGCGCATGCTGGTGGACTTCCTCGCGGAGCGCTTCGCGGGAGAGGAGGCGCCGTGGGACCTCGCCCTGAAGGCATCGCCCCTTTGAGAGAATTCACTTCATCAACCGGGGAAAGGAGGTTTGTTCGATGTTTCGGATCACAACTACTGACACGACAAATGCAAATACATATCTTCAGAGGTCCTGGTCGCGTATTCGGTTTCACCGCACAAGCATCTGGTGAGAACCTGCCTCGGAAGTACGCGCCCTGGACGGCATTCAAGACCATCGAGCTCGTCAGGGACGAGCGAACACCTGGCGTCGATGCGAATCAGTGTCTCGACGATATCGAGGCATACGGGCTGCACCTGACCGATGCGCACGTTCGCATCACAGAGGAAGCACTTCGGTAAACGTCGTGTGGACTGCGCACTGGCAGCCGTGGTCACTCCGGCAATCCGGCCAGTCGCAGTCCTTCCGCGAATCGCGCCAGGTCCTGCGAGCGATGAATCGGCAGCCAGTCCTTGAGATTGGAGACGCGCAGGGACGGGTCGAGCGTGCGCACCTGCTGCATCGCCTGCCTCGCCATGTCCATTCGCCCGGCAAGCGCATGACTCGCCGCCACCAGGCTGACCGCGGCCAGGAAACTCGGTAGATTTCCGACGGCCTTTTCCGCCCAGGCCGAAGCGGCATCGAAGCGCCCCGCGAAGAAGTGCGACAGCGCCATGCCGGCCTGCATCCTGAACATTTCCGGATCCAGCGGACTCAGGCGAACGGCACGCGCCAGGTGCTCGATCGCGGCGTCCGTCTCGCCGTGCAGGGCGCGCAGGTATCCGCCCAGGAACCATGCGGGGGCGAGGTTCGGATTGAGCAGCACGGCCCGGTCGAGCAACGCGATGCCGCCATCGAGGTCGCCGGCGAGATGCCCGAGCGCGTGGCCTGCTCGCGTGAGGGCGACCGCATCGTCGCGGCCGAGCTCCACCGCCCGCCGCGCCAGGCGGGTGCCCTCGGCGATCTCTGCGGGCCGATCGGTCATCCAGCCGTTCACCTTGCGCCAGAAATGACACCAGGCCGCCATGCCATAGGCCGATGCAAATTCCGGATCGAGCTCGACGGCCTTGTAGAACAGGGGCAGTGCCGCCTCGATGGATTCGCGCGTTCCGCTGTGCAGCCTGGCGGTGCCGCGCAGGTAGTAGTCGTWGGCGTCGAGGCTTTCCGTGGGCTTGCGCTTGGCTCGCTCGATTTCCGCCCGCTCGAGTTGCGGCGCGATCGCGCCGACGACGCTTTCGGCGATTTGATCCTGCAGCTCGAAGATGTCGTCCAGCGTGCCTTCGAAGCGCTCGGCCCACAGATGCGTGCCGCTCGTCGCGTCGATGAGCTGCCCGGTGATGCGCACCTTGCTGCCGGTCTTGCGCACGCTGCCTTCCAGCACGTAGCGCACGCCCAGCTCGCGGCCGACCTCCTTCACGTCCACCGCCCTGCCCTTGTAGGTGAAGCTCGAATTGCGCGCGATGACGAACAGCCAGCGCAGGCGCGACAGCGCGGCGATGATGTCCTCCACCACGCCGTCGGCGAAATACTCCTGCTCGGGATCGCCGCTCAGGTTGTGGAAGGGCAGCACGGTCATCGAGGGCTTGTCCGGAAGGGCGAGTGCGGGCGGCAGTTCCCTTGGTTCGCCGGGGGCGTGTTCGCCGACCTGGACCTCGCCGACGAAGCGGAACCCCTTGCGGGCGATCGTCCGGACCAGGCGCTGCTCCTCGCCGCTGTCGCCGATGGCCTTGCGAACCGCGTTGATGTGGCTGGTGATCGTCGACTCCGAGACCACCCGGCCACTCCATACCGCCGCGAGCAGGTCGTCCTTGCTGACGACGCGGTCGCGGCTCCTGACGAGATGCAGTAGCAGATCGAACACCTGCGGCCCGACCGGCATGACTTGCGCGCGATGCGAAAGCTCCCGGCGCTCCGGGTCGAGCACGTAGTCTCCAAACATGAACTGCACGGTGTCGTCCCCCGTCGGAGGATGGTACGGC